>CAZPCE010000267.1:1809-4104 GCA_964584915.1 uncultured Arenimonas sp.
CCAATACGTACCTGCTGTGGCTCACCCGTCAAGGTATCCAGGGACTTGATAGCGCTGCCAATTCGTTTCTGGATATTTCGCAAAGCGCCAAGGCTCTTCAATTCCAGTTTGCACGTTCGATGGCGCGCAAGCGTCCACTTGACCTGTCGGCGCTGGATCAAATGGCCATTCTGTGGGAAGCCGGGATGGCTTCGTTGCGTCCCCGCTGGGGATAGACCGTGCAACCACGCAACTTCCTGCCAGCGCGGTTTCGCGGCAAGGCGTTCGATTTGATTCATGACTGGCGCATGGCGCCCACCATGCCGGGCGCCTGTCAGCGGCCTGAAGAACTGTCTGCGCTCGGCCTGAATTGGATTCACGCGATCGTGCCGGGTACAGTTGCTCTTGCATGCGTCCAGGAGGTGACACAGCCAACCGATTATGACTCATGCGACTGGTGGTACCAGACAACCTTTACACATTCGGAGGCGGCAACGTCAGGAGCCGTCTTCTTGCGATTTGACGGATTGGCTACGCTTGCGCGCGTATGGCTGAATGGCACAGAAATACTTTCCTCCGAGAACATGTTTTTGGCGCACCGCATCAATGTAGGCAGTCTGATTCGCGGCCAGAATCAGCTGTCCATTTGCTTTTATTCGCTTGACGCGGGCTTGTCGGTGCGACGCGCGCGGCCGCGATGGAAGACCGCGCTTATTGAACAACAAAATTTGCGCTGGTTCAGAACGACATTGCTTGGGCGCATGCAGGGATGGACACCGCCCATTGTCACTGTGGGACCTTGGGGGCCGGTCGCGTTGGAGTATGCCGAACCGGTTGAACTGAACGAAATCGACTTTCAGACCTTTGCAGAAGGCAGTACCGGACGCGTCCGGATTCGCTCTAAATTGCTTCTGGCTGCTGGCACATCCGTTAGTGCGGCGCGGCTGCAGATTGGCGCGCATTCACACGACTTGACGGTCGATTGCGTAAACGGTTGCACAGTGGCGGGCGATTATGACATTGAAAATGTCGGCCTGTGGTTGCCGCATACGCACGGCAAGCCGGTGCTTCATGGGTGCGAAATCCAGTTGAAGATTGGTGAGACTTGGTCAAGTATTGATCTCGGCCCAGTTGGATTCAAGTGCATGCAGATTGATCAATCAAACAGTCGCATGCGCATCGCGGTGAACGGCATTCCAATTTTCTGCCGCGGCGCTTGTTGGACCACGGCTGATGTCAAATCGCTAAAAGGTGATATCGATCTACTCCGTGAAGCACTGGAAACGGCCCGCGATGCCGGCGTAAATATGCTCCGTGTGCTGGGCTCAATGGTCTATGAGTCCGATGCATTTTATGGGTTGTGCGACAAATTGGGGATCCTGGTTTGGCAGGATTTCATGTTTGCCAATATGGACTACCCGGCTGCGGATGCGAATTTTCTTGCTTGCATTAGGGCCGAGGTCGGTCAGCAGGTGAATAGGTTGCAGCGACACGCGTGTGTGGCTGTCTATTGCGGCAACAGCGAAGTGGCGCAGCAAGCGGCGATGATGGGGCTTCCGGCTGAGGACTGGTCAAATGCTTTCTTTTCTGACGAGATCGCTGACCTTTGCGCTCGCATGCACCACGGCATTCCTTACTTTCCCTCGACCCCGTGGGGTGGTGCGCTGCCGTTTCATTCCGGGGCCGGCATTTCCCACTACTATGGGGTAGGGGCTTACCGTCGGCCGCTCGATGACATCAAAACCGCAGGCGTCAGGTTTGCCAGCGAATGCCTCGGGTTTTCAAATGTTCCCGAGTCGGAGACGATTGACGAGATGCAGATTGGCGCCATGCCTGCGCCGCATCACCCCGCTTGGAAAGCGCGTGTTCCTCGCGACAATGGAGCTGGGTGGGATTTTGAGGATATTCGCGATTACTATCTGAAATTGCTGTTCGGAGTCGATGCCGTTTCGTTGCGAAGCGAAGATATCTCGCGGTATTACGCAATTTCCCGCGTTGTCAGTGGCGAGGTGATGCTCCGTGCCTTTGCTGAATGGCGGCGATCAGAAAGTCAATGTGGTGGTGCGTTGGTGTGGTTGTATCGCGACTTATGGCCTGGCGCTGGGTGGGGAATGACTGACAGTTACGGGCGCCCAAAGTCTGTCTATTGGTATCTGAAGCGCGCGTGGGCACGTGAAGTTGCATTGATAACTGACGAAGGCCTGAACGGGCTGGGTATACATGTGATCAATGAAAATGATGCTGTACTACATGCTGAAGTGGAAATTCAGTTGCTTCAGTCTGTCCGAAAAACAGTCCGGCACATCGCGTCGGTTA
>CAZPCE010000268.1:0-2096 GCA_964584915.1 uncultured Arenimonas sp.
GAGAACGTCATGGCGGCGGCCACGCTGGCCGAAGGCACCACGGTGCTGGAAAACGCCGCGATGGAGCCGGAAGTCACCGACCTGGCCGAATGCCTCAACGCACTGGGCGCGAAGATCGAAGGTGCCGGTACCAATAAAATGATTATCGAAGGCGTTGATAGCCTGCGCGGTTGCCATTACGACGTGATGCCGGATCGCATCGAAACCGGCACCTTCCTGATTGCCGGCGCAATGACTGGCGGTCGTGTTGTTTGCCGGAAAACCCGTGCCGGAATTCTTGATGTGGTATTGCAAAAACTCGAAGATGCCGGCGCCGAAATTACCACCGGTGCGGACTTCATCGAAATCAACATGCATGGCAGGCGTCCGAAAGCAGTCAGCTTGACCACGGCGCCATATCCGGCCTTCCCGACCGACATGCAGGCGCAATTTGCTGCGATGAATTGCATGGCCGATGGTGTCGGCGTGATCAAGGAAACGATTTTCGAAAACCGTTTCATGCACATGAATGAATTAATGCGTCTGGGTGCCGATATCCAGATTGACGGACACACCGCGATTATCCGTGGCGTCGAAACACTGACCGGTGCGCCGATCATGGCGACCGATTTGCGTGCGTCGGCATCGCTCGTGTTGGCTGGCCTGGTCGCGAAAGGCGAAACCATCATCGACCGGATTTACCACATTGATCGCGGCTACGAAAACATCGAGGAAAAACTCGGCGGCCTCGGCGCGAAAATTCGCCGGGTGCCGGGTTGAATCTGGTACTGCAGACAGAACCCGCGGGTACGAAACGGGTCAAGGAAAAGGCAGCGGAAGCTGCCTTTTCTTTTCAGTGCCCGATTTCTCAGAACTCCATTCTCAATCCGAGCGACAGGTTTTCCTGATCCAGTCGATCGCGCCCCAGCATTTTTTCGTAATAGATAAACCCGGAACGTCCACGCGACAGAATCATCGATAATCCCAGTCCGATTCTGAAGTAGCTCTTGTCCTCGGGATCACCTGTTACTGAAATCGGCGTACCGGTCGGATCATAAATAAACGATGCCTGGATCGATTGCGGGTCGTCCTTGAATTCGCGCTCCCATTCCAGCTGCATATGCGGCATCAACACACCCCAGTCGGTGCTATGACTGTAGGCAAATTTGCTGCCGATGATGGTTGCCAGCGAGGTCAGGCTGCGGCTCTCGATATGCAGACCAAGGCCGGAACCATTTCCTCCGAGCAGTAATTCGTCGTAGGCATCGAAATCCAGTTTCGTGTACGTGAGTCGGCTATACGGCCCGATCGCCCAGCCACCTTTCTGGAAATCGCGACCGAAGGTGAATGCCGCTGACAACATGCTGCCGCCCGTATCGGCGTTTGCAATCTGATCCACCGTGGTGAAGCCGCCTCCGAACAGGGGCAGGGTGTAACTTATATGCCTTTGCAAATCGAAGGTGTTTTTTCCGTAGGTCAGCACGCCGTCTGCGTACCAGTCATTCTGCTGGTAGAACGTGCTGTAGGCAGACATGCTCCAACCCCTGGTATCGACACTGCCGTCACTGCCCGGCAATGTGGTGCCTTGACGGGTAAAGCCGAGTGCTGCACCGACAATCAGGCGGTCACTCATGCGGTAATCGACACCCGCACTCAGGCCATTGATATCGTAATCAAATGCCGGATTGATCGAACCCGCCTGGGCCTCGCCGCGGCCGATCGAGCCGGTGGCAAAGAAACCCCAGCGTTCGAAATCGGCAGAGTTGTTCCCTGTTCCCGCTGCATTGGATTCTCCGGTGAGCGCATTCAGCAAACCCGCAATCGGCACACTGCCGCCCGGGCTATTCAAGGCGAGACCGCCGAAGCTAGTACCACCGGTGCCACTGCGTAATGCCGCGATGCGCGATTTCAGATTCTGGAACTGCGATTGCGCTGCAAGCATGGAAGCACTGGCTTGCGCCAATGCAACATCGGAGAACAATTCGTCCAGCGCATTGATGGTGTCCTGCGGATCAATACCGGCCGAACCGAGGATGCTCTGGCATTGCTGCAGCAAATCGCTTTGCTGCGCATTGAGCGAACTACTGCCGGCCAGTGCCGGGCAAAGCGTGTCGATG
>CAZPCE010000268.1:2106-4072 GCA_964584915.1 uncultured Arenimonas sp.
ACTTCGGTTTGCAACGGATTAAGTCCGGTTAGATTCGAGATCGCGAGATTCAAATTGAATACCACCGGTGCACTGGCATAGGCCGGTGCGGTGGCACTGACTTGCACGGTGCCAAGACCGCCGAGTTGAATGGTGTTGCTCGCCTGGCCGGCAGCATTGGTGATACTGCTTGCACTCGCCAGGGTCCCGCCGGTGGTCGTCCAGTTGATCGTCGCACCGGCTATCACGGCACCGCCGCTATCTCGCAGCTCGACGGTCAATGGCGATGAGGTGACAGCGGGATCGAGTACCTGGTTGTTTCCGGAAACAATGGTCAGGCCACTGGCAACCGCTGCCGTCAAACCGGTGGCAGTGAAGCTGGTCGTCGGGCCGCCGACCACTGTTGCACTCACGGTATTGATGCCGGCCGCCGGTCCCAGGGTTAGCACGGTTGATGCCTGGCCTGCACCGTTGGTAACGGCATTGATCACGGATATTGATCCGCCGCCGCCTGTCACCGCGAAAGTAATTGGAACGCCGCTCAGTGCCAGAGGTTTTCGTGTGGCGGAACCGGTCGCCGAGTACACGCCAGCCGGTGGTGAAATTTGTACGGTCAACGCGACCGGCAAGGTAGTCGATACCGGCCCTGCCTGACCATTACCGCTGGCGGCGGCGAGGTTGACCATCACGGCATTTGCAGTGAAGTCGATTGTGAGTGTTCCGCCAAAGGCAGTGGCGCGTATCAATGCAGCACCAGTGCTGGCACCGAAGGTGAAGGTATTGCTCGCTTGTCCGCCGGCATCGCTGTTGCTGGATGCGCCACCTAGAATGGCAGGACCGGAAATCACCGACCAGTTGATGCTTTGACCGGCGATGGCATTCCCGAAACCGTCGCGCAACACCACGACGAGTGGCGAGTTTGCCGTCGAACCGATCACGCCGGATTGGGCATCGCCGGACACGATTGTCAGCGTGCTGTTCGGCGTTGGACTTCCGGTCAGCGAGAATGTCACGGTGGCGGCGGGTTCGTCAGCACGGGTTGCCGTGATACTGATGGGGCCGACCGTCGCGCCTGCTGTCAGGGTGATGTTCGCGTCACCGGCGGCATCGGTGATGCTGGTGCCGGAAGACAGCACCGCACTGCCGGAGGCGAGTACCCAATTAATCGTGATACCCGAATCTGCCACACCGTTATTGGTGGCATTTACCAACAACGGCGATGCAAACGCGGTATTGATAAAGGCGGACTGGCCGTTTCCGGAAATGCGCGCGAGTGCGAGTGCCGGGGCGACCGTGTTGATGTTCAGCGTGAAGCTGGCCGTAATGCTCGCATCATCGGCACGTGCTGCGGTGATCACCACCGGCCCAAGCGTAGTGCCGGCATTGACGCCGATAGAGGCGTTCCCGGCGCTATCGGTAACGCTGCTGGCGGCCGATAAGGTGGCATCGCCGCTGGTGACGGTCCAGTTGATGGTCAGGCCATTGGCTGGAATTCCGCTGTTCTGTGCGAGCACCACCAGCGGGTTGGTGAATGCCGAACTTGGTGCCGCGGTTTGATTGTTTCCCGAATCGACATTCAATGTAGGTGTCGTGGTCACAACATTATGGTTGGTGATCACGGTCAGGCCGAAACCGGCCGCACTGGCCTGGATTTGTATTGGCCCCGGCGTACTGCCGAAATCGAAATTGACCTGGCTATAGCCACTGCCATTGGTAATCGTTGTCCCGGCGGCAAGCACGGCATCGCCGCTTAAAACCGTCCAGTCGATATTTACGTCCGGCAAGCCAATGCCGCCGCCGTTGGTAAGTTGTACTTCGATCGGTGCGCCAGCGGAAGTATTCGGCGGCCCGCTTTGATTGTCGCCACCGGTAACCAGTAGTTGCGGGGCGAATGTCGAATCCAGGTCGAATACCACGCTATTGCCGGTGTCGTTTCTGGTCGCGGTAATCTGGATGGGGCCAGCGTTGCCGGTCGCAGTCACCGTGA
>CAZPCE010000269.1:0-4061 GCA_964584915.1 uncultured Arenimonas sp.
TGTCCACGATTCTGATCGCCAAATCCGCCTTGCGAATACGGCCTTTCACTGCCGCCGCTGCCCACTTCTTGAAGCTTTGTGCGGATGGCAACCCGGCGCGGGGTAAACCGTAGCTGACACTGACATCAAATTGAATCGGGCCGCGGGTCATGGGCGAATCCACTGATCTGGCGAGCGTGCATCATAAACTTTTATGGCTGAAAAAACGTAGGGGCACGGCAAGCAGGCGCCCCTAGGATTTGATCTGGTCAATGACTTGCAATTTTTCACCCAGCTTTTGACTCAGGTAAATGCGATCTTTTTCGCGATAGTTCACCAGGAAGGCTTTGGTTGCCGCCCGCAGAATAGGCAAGTCGCTGGCGGTGTCGCTGTAGGCGCGCACATACGGAGGTGAATAACCGTGTCTGATCAATTCGCGCAGTTTGGTTTCACCATTGGCTTGTATCAATGAAATCATGCCGCCCAAAAAACGCACACTTTGCGATGTCACCAGGCCGACCCGGTTTTCCATGCCGAGATGGCGGATAAAAGCACTTGCCATCTCGTGACCGGCGCCTGTCGCGATGACGACCTTTTTTCCTGCGGCAATATCTTTCCGGCATTCGGTCAAAACCGGTTCAATTGGCTTGATTCGATACTGTGCGATGAACTCATCCAGAATTTTTTTGTAGGCTGCTTCGCTCAAGCCAACGCTGGCGATCCACAAGTACGCCGATACGCCGATTCTTCTCATCGACGGGATGGACAGCATCGGGAATGCAAACGGGGCGATCAGGATGGAAAGCAGAAGGCGCCCGATATTGGATTTGATTTGCTGCTTGATGAATGCGCCACCGCAATCACCGCGGAAAAGCGTGCCATCCATGTCGTATACGACGATATTGGATTCACTCTCACTTGTCGGCATTGTCGTCGCTGGCATCTCGCGCATCATAGGCACGGACAATTTTCGCCACCAGCGGATGACGCACAACGTCTTTTGCTTCAAAGAAAGTGAAGCTCAAGCCATCCACTTTCCGCAGTACATCGATGGCATCGCGGAGGCCGGATTTCTGGTGTTTCGGTAAATCAATCTGGCTCATGTCGCCTGTGATAACTGCCGTCGAACCATAGCCGATCCGGGTCAGGAACATTTTCATCTGTTCGATCGTGGTGTTCTGTGCTTCATCCAGGATGACATAGGCATCGTTCAATGTCCGACCACGCATGTAGGCAAGCGGGGCGATTTCGATCACGTTGCGTTCGAGCAGTTTCACGACTTTGTCGACACCGAGCATTTCATAGAGCGCGTCGTAAAGCGGACGCAAATACGGATCGACTTTCTGGCTCAAATCGCCGGGCAGAAAGCCGAGTTTTTCGCCGGCTTCCACGGCGGGGCGCACCAGCAGAATACGCTGCACGCGCGATTCATTCAGGGCATCAACGGCAGAAGCGACTGCGAGATAGGTTTTGCCGGTACCGGCCGGGCCGATACCGAAATTGATGTCGTGGGTTGCGATCGCATGCAGGTATTTGGCCTGGTTTTCGCCGCGGCCTTTCACCACGCCGCGCTTTACCTTGATGGTCACTTCCTGCGGCAAATATTCGGGCGCGGAAAAACGCTGATATTCGGCGGTTCCCAGCCGAATGTTCAAGCCTTGCAGATCGATGGTTTCTTCCAGGGTTTCGGCATAGCATTTCTTGATGAATCGTTCGGCGGCTTCGACCGCTTTCTTTTCGCCATCAATGCGGAAAACATTGCCGCGGTTGGCGATTTCAACGCCGAGCCGCATTTCGATTTCCCGCAAGTGCTCGTCGAAGGGGCCACAAAGATTGGCTAGGCGTTCAGGGTCGTCGGGGCTGAGAGTGAAGTCGTTGTGGGCGTTCTGGGTCATGTCGCCAGACTAGCGTTTTCGGTGGTTTTTATCCAGTAAGTGCTGGCTCGGGAGCGTTTAATGAGGCCACTATTTTCATATTAATTAAATATATGATTAAATAATGCTATGGCTAATCCTCAAACCAAAGCAAAAGTCATTCGTCGCAAACCTGGTCGCCCCCGGGCGGCGGTAGTCAGTGTGCGAGATGCGTTGATCGACCATGCTTTGCGTCTGTTTGCAATCGAAGGCATTGCCCAGTGCAATATGAGAAAAATCGCCATCGCGGCACATACCACGCCCGCCATGATTCATTACCATTTCGGCGACAAGGATGGGCTGATAAAAGCGGTGCTCGAGGAGCGCGTTCGCAAGGTTACTGCCGTGATGCGTGAAGTGATGACGCAAACTGCTTTGCCTGCGAACATCATGCTGCATGAATTCATGCAAAGTTTTATTCGCGTCACCGCCAGTAATCCGTGGGTGCCCAAACTGGTGTTGCGCGAGGTGTATAACGAGCACGGTGCATTGCGCGACACTTTCATTGAAAGTTTCGGCAGCAATCTATCCCGGCTGCTGTTGGGTTTAATCGAAAGGGCCCAGCGAGAAGGCAGCCTGAGAAAAGACCTTGACCCGGCTGCGACCACTTATGCCTTTCTGTCTCTCGCCATTTATCCGGTATTGAGTGCGCCGATGGTTCCGGATGTTCTCGGTTTGCCACACGATACTGAGAATATGTTGAAGCAGGCATCCAGAAATTTTGAAGTTTTCATGACGGGAGTCTCTGCGAGATGAATGACAAATTGCGATATTTCATCCTGCTGACGTTGGCTGTATTCAGTAGCGCCTGCAATAAAGAAACACCTGCGATGCTCGGAACGGTTGAATGGGATCGAATTGTTTTGCCGGCCACTGCGGCGGAGCCCATTGTCGATATCCAGGTAAGCGAAGGCATGCAGCTGGCCAAAGGTCAAATTCTGATGCAACTTGACCAAGCGCATGCAAAGGCCAAGCTCGAAACTTTTCAGTTCGAAGCGGCGCAAGCAGAACAGGCACTGAAATCCCTGCGGGCTGGTGCAAGATCCGAAAACAAACGCGAAGCCATTGAAAAGCTCACCGCTCTGCAAGCACAGGCAAAAAATGCCGATGCGCAATTGCAGCGGATCCGCAGTCTGGTCAAGCAGCAATTATTGCCGCGCGCCGATCTTGATCGCGCCGTGGCAACGGCGAACTCGGCGCAGGCCGAAGCACGTGCGGCAAAGGCGAGTGTGGATTTACTGCAGAACGGCAGCCGCAGCGAAGATGTCGCGCAGGCCGAGGCCAGATTCAATGCGGCGCAATCGCAACTCGCCAGCGCGGAAATCGATTTGCAACGGCTCACGGTTCGCGCGCCACGGGCGGCAAGAGTCGATAGCCTCCCTTACAAACAGGGTGACCAGCCTGCCGTTGGTGTGCCGCTCGCTGTTTTGCTGGTCGGCGATGCGCCCATCGCAAGAATCTATGTGCCAGAGCCGATGCGTGCAAAAGTCAAAATCGGCGATGCGGTCAATGTTGCCGTTGATGGCGCAACCACGATCTATGCCGGCAAGGTCCGCATGGTGCGCAGCGAACCGAGCTTCACACCGTATTACGCGTTGAATGGAAAAGACGCGGCCCGCCTTTCGTATCTGGCGGAAATCAGTCTTGGCGCGGAGGCGATCAGTTTGCCTGCCGGCGTGCCGGTGCATGTCACGCTCGCATCTCAGGATTCCGGCAAATAATCATGGGCGAAAACGCCATCGTGGCAAGAGGAATGACGCGGCGCTTCGGTGATCTGGTGGCGGTGAATAATGTCGATCTTACCGTTCCGAGGGCCTGCGTGTATGGATTTCTCGGGCCCAACGGTTCGGGAAAATCCACCACCATTCGCATGTTGTGCGGCTTGCTGACGCCAACAATTGAAACGCAACATCGGCGACATGACGCAGCGTTTTTCACTGTTCGAGGATTTGACCGTGCGCGAGAACCTGGAATTTCTCGCGGCGATCCAGGGCGTTCCGCGCATCGAACAAAAAAAACGGATCGGAACCTTGCTGCAGGAATACCATCTCGCCGATCGCGACAAACAAATGGCGGGTACTCTGAGTGGCGGACAGAAACAGCGTTTGGCGCTCGCCGGTGCCGTGATCCACAAGCCGGAATTATTATTGCTCGACGAGCCAACCAGTG
>CAZPCE010000270.1:0-4048 GCA_964584915.1 uncultured Arenimonas sp.
ACCCTGTCCAACGGCATGAAAGTCCTGCTGTTTCCCGACGCAAGCAAGGCGACCACCACGGTAAACGTGACCTACAACGTGGGTTCACTGCATGAAAACTACGGCGAAACCGGCATGGCGCATTTGCTCGAGCACATGTTGTTCAAAGGCACGCCGACCAATAGCGATATCACGGCAGACATGAAAAAGCGCGGCATGAGCTACAACGCCAGCACATGGCTTGATCGTACCAATTATTTCGAAACCTTCTCCGCGGATCCGGCTCAATTGAATTGGGCGCTGAAACTGGAAGCCGACCGCATGGTCAATTCCTTTGTCGCACGCAAAGACCTCGATAGCGAAATGACCGTTGTCCGCAACGAAATGGAATCGGGCGAAAACAGCCCGATCGGCGTTTTGCTGGAACGCATGATGTCCACGTCCTACCTGTGGCACAACTACGGCAAGAGCACGATTGGCGCGCGCGCCGACGTTGAAAACGTTTCCATTGATCGCCTGCAGGCGTTCTACAGAAACTACTACCAGCCCGATAATGCCGTCATCCTGGTCGCGGGTCGTTTCGACGCGGCGGCCACACTTGCTCAAATCAACGACACCTTCGGCAAGATCAAGAAGCCGACTCGCGTGTTGCCCAAGCTTTACACCGCAGAACCGGTGCAGGATGGCGAGCGCGAAGTCGTAGTCCGCCGCGTTGGCGATACGCAATTGGCCGGTCTGGTATATCACATGCCGCCAGCCTCGCATGCGGATGCTGCCGCGATGGCCGTTCTGTCGAATATTCTCGGCGACACGCCTTCGGGCCGTTTGCACAAAGCGTTGGTGGAAACCAAGCAGGCGACATCGGTGTTCGGTTTCAATTTTGAACTGCGTGAACCCGGCACTTCCTTGTTCATGGCGCAATTGCCGCTGACGGCCGATGCGCGCAAGGTTTCGATTGCATTGATTGACCAGGTGGAAGGACTCGGCGGCAAGCCGGTCACCGCAGCCGAAGTTGACCGCGCTAAAAATGCCTTGCTTAAAAGTTACGACATTACCTTGAACGATGCCAACCGTCTGGGTACCGAAATGTCGGAATCGATCGCCGCCGGTGACTGGCGCCTGTTCTTTATCGGCCGTGACCGCATCAAGTCGATCACTGCCGATGACGTGAATCGCGTTGCTGCCACCTATCTGAAGCCAAGCAATCGCACGCTCGGCCTTTTTTTCCCGGATGCCAAGCCTAGCCGCGCCGAAATTCCGACTGCACCGGACGTTGCTGCCTTGGTAAAGGACTACAAAGGCCAAGCCGCCATCGCGGCCGGTGAAGCATTTGATCCATCGCCAGCCAATATCGAGTCACGTACCGAACGCGGACAATTCAAGTTCGGCGCCAAATATGCCTTGCTGACCAAGAAAACCCGCGGCGAAACCGTGCGTGGCGTGATCAGCCTGCACTTCGGCGACCTTAAAACACTCAAGAACACCAAAACTGCAGCGGAAATGGCCGGCGCGATGCTGATGTACGGCACGCCTACCATGACTCGCGAGCAGATAGCCAACACGCTCGATAAATTGAAAGCCACCGTAAGCATTGGTGGCGATGCCGACAGCGCAAGGGTTTCCATTCTTACCACGCGCGCGAATTTGCCGGCGGTAATGACGCTGGTCCAGGATCTGCTGCGCAACTCCAGCTTCCCGGAAAGCGAATTCGAACAGCTGCGTGCACAAAGCATCAGCGGTATCGAAGCGCAGCAAAGTGACCCTGAAGCGATCGCAAGCACCGAGCTTTCACGCCACTTCAACACGTTTGCGAAAGACGATCCGCGTTATGTCGATTCGTTTGCCGAATCGATCGCTGCCTTGAAATCAGTAACGCTGGCGCAGGTCAAGGCGTTCCATAAGGATTTTTACGGGATCAACAACGCCGAACTTTCGTTCGTCGGCGATTTTGACGCCGCAGCGTTGAAAGCGCAGGCCAACACGCTGTTCGCCGACTGGAAATCGTCCAAGCCTTATGCCCGTCTGGAAAATCCTTACCAAGCGGTCGCAACGGCGGACAAGACTTTCGAAACGCCCGACAAGGCCAATGCACTGGTCTTGATGCGCCAGGGCTTTCCAATGAATCAGGACGCTGCCGATTATCCGGCCATGATCATTGGTAATTACATTCTCGGTGGCGGTTCGCTCAAATCGCGCATTGCCGATCGTATCCGCCAGAAAGACGGCCTCAGCTACGGTGCCGGCAGCCAGTTCGACGCCGGCGTGATCGATGCGAACGCCTATCTGTTCGGCTACGCGATTACCGCTCCGGAAAATGCGGCGAAAGTGGAAAATGCCTTCCGCGAGGAAATTGCACGCATCCTGAAAGACGGCGTGACCGAGGTCGAAGTGACCGACGCCATCGCTGGCTACCTGAAAGCACGCGAAAGCCGCCGCAACGAAGATGCCGGCGTTGCCAGCAGTCTGGGTGACCAGGCTTTCTACGGTTTCACCATGCAGCGCGTGATCGATCTGGAAGCGAACATCAAGAAACTCGATGTGGCCAAGGTGAATGCGGCACTCCGCGCATACATCAAGCCGGAGAATGTGAGCTTCTTTGCCGCCGGTGATTTTGCCAAGGCAGCGAAAGCGGCACCGGCCGCAGCACCGGCAAAGTAATGCCATAGTCAGTGTTGCAGTGTTATAAAGACGGGCGAAGATGTTTTCGCCCGTTTTTTTTGTTTCATTCCTGGAGTTATATGCGATCGATTATCTTGCTGGTTTCTGCCTGCCTTTTGTCGGCCTGCAGTTTCGTGAAAATGGCGCCAGGCGGCGACGAAGTGAAAGTCGCAGCCATCGGCAAAGACCTTTCTGCCTGCGAAAAGCGCGGCGAAATTACGGTGTCGGTCAAGGATCGTCTGGGTCCCTATGAGCGCGATGCCTTGCGGGTCAAGGATGAGCTCGAAGTGCTGGCACGCAACGAAGCGCCCGGTCTGAAAGCCGATACCGTGCAGGCGGTCGCCCCGGTCAATGACGGCTCGCAAAAATGGCGCGCCTATCGTTGCTCGGGCGCGGTGCAACCCAAAAATACGGAAAGTCCCGACAAGGCAGTGACGCAGCCGTTGAAGGATTAACGCTTCCGGCAACGAACACCAGGAGACGCGGCAAATGAAAGAAGCAATGAAAATTTTGTTGATCGGTGCTGCATTGCTGGTGCCGGCAATATCGGCAAAAGCCGAAAAACCGCTTGAAAAAGTGCTCAGCTTCCAGCTGGATTACAAACTCGTGCTTGCCGCAGATGGCAGCATCGAAATATTGAAATCGCAGAGAGAGGATATCAACAAGGTTCTTGCCGATAATCTTGAAAAACAAATTCGCAGCTGGAAGTTCACTCCCGCAAGCATCGACGGCAAATCGGCACGAACGGAAACGACCTTGTGGCTGACGGTTGATGCAACGCCTAACGGTGATGGCAATTTCAATATCCGGGTTGCCGATGCAAGCACTGGCGCCGCGGTCGAAAAAGGCACTCTGGCGCCGCCGAAATATCCTGCCGGTGACTTGGCGGCAGGCAACGAAGCGGTTTTGCGCTTGTATGTAACGTATGACGCCAACGGCAACGTGATCAAGGTCGATCGCCCCGGCAAAAAAGCCACGGGATTTCGTTCTTTTGAGCATGCCAGCTTTCAGACAGCTAAAAAATGGCGTTTCAACCCGGAGAAAGTAAATGGTATCGGCGTGCCGGGCCAAGTGGTGGTTCCAGTCGCGTTTTGCATGCCGCCCAATAATTGCGCCAGCTTGTTCAAGGGCAGTCAGGAAAAAGAAGAGCTGGCGTTGGAAGTTGCCCGGCAGTCGGTTCCCTTGGAGAGCAAGGTATCCATACAGCGCGTAGCGGGATTGAACTGAAATATTCGTGGCCGCCCGCAATAGGCCGGTATGGGCGGCATCGGGCAGCAAAAACAGTGACTTAGTGCCAGTTTTGCTGTGAAAACAGTGATTTAAATTGAGCCCAGGCCCCAAACAGGGTAACTTAGACGGGTTTCCCCATCAGGTTTACCGCTATGTTGTTTCAACACGTCGCCATTGCAGG
>CAZPCE010000271.1:0-4042 GCA_964584915.1 uncultured Arenimonas sp.
CTTGAACAGGCGCGACTTGAAAGCAGGGATGAAAACAGCGTACAGAAAATCGATGCTGCGATTGCCGAAGCCGACCAGTTGATTGCCACGTTCAACAGCCTGTTACGATTGGCGCGCATCGAGGCATCGCATGAATTGCCGGATAAAAATCTTGCGCTCGATGAAGTGATCAACGATGCCGTGGAAATGTGGCAGGTGCTGGCGGAAGCCAAAGAGCAAAGTATTGAAGCCGAGATTGAGCCGGTGAATATCGACGGCGACCGCAATCTGTTATTCCAGCTGATTTCGAACCTGCTGGACAACGCGATCAAATACGCACCGATGCAAAGTCCCATTCAAGTGCAACTCGACAGGCAGGGTGACTCCGCCGTTCTCGTCATCAGCGATTCCGGCCCGGGCATCGCGGCAGGAGAACACGAACACGTGTTCGATCGTTTCGTGCGGCTGGAAAGCCATCGCGGCACCTCCGGCAGCGGCTTGGGATTAAGCGTGGTACGGGCGATCGCGATCCAGCATCGCGCCAATATCAGTCTGCAAAGCGCAAACCCTGGACTCCGTGTCGTGCTGCGTTTTCCGCTCGCGAACCACAATACGGCTGGCAACATGGACAAAATGTCATCCAACTGAAAGCTTCTCGTGAAGGGCCATCGGGCAATCTGGGCTCACCGGTGGGACACCGGGTATTCCCCCTCAATCGACAGGAGATTTTCATGAACATTCGCTCTTCCCTCGCCGTTCTCGCCCTTGGCCTTGCAAGCACCATGGCTTTCGCTGCTGCCCCTGCAGCAACACCCGCCGCGACCAACAAACCGGCCACCGTGAAGCACCACGCAGCCGTCAAATGCAAAGCCGGTGAAACACTGGTCAAAGGCAAATGCGAAGCCGCAAAAACCGATGCCGCAAAACCCAACTGATACGGGCTTGGTCGCACACAAAAAGGGCCGGAATCTCCGGCCTTTTTTATTGCGTAGGCTGCCACCCGGACTGGGTGACATTTAAACCATGAATGGCGTTGCTGCATCCAAACAACACCGCCTATTTATGGAGTCAAGGCCATGTCCACAAAAAGACCCGCTGCATGCCAGGCTTTGAAACTTGAAAAATACTTTCCATTTCTATGCCTGTTATGCCTAACCTTGTTTGCGGGACAGGCAAATGCGCAAGCTGCAGACAACCGGCAAAACCCGATTTCCCGCTTCGTCGTATCGAATACAAAACTGCCGACAAAGCAACTGAAACCGCAATCCGTTTCAACAGCAACGATTCATGGCGCCGAAGTAAACCGATATTCACTGGATTTGCGGAAAGGCCAATTCGCTACAATCAAATTGAATCAAGCGGGTGGCGATTTGGTACTGGTCGTATTCGACCCCGACAATGAATTGGTTGAAATCATCGACCGAAACAAGGAACACGAGACGGAAGTGGCAAACCTGGTGGCGGAAAAGAATGGAAAATATACGCTGCAAGTCGCGGTATTTGACTGGAAGACCCCCGCTACCGACTATTCCATCGAGCTGCTCGGTCTGCAGCAGGCAGCAACAACACCGGCTGGCAAAGCCGAGCAACTATTCCGCAGCTGGTACGACGATCGCCATGCCGGGGCCGCGGTCGTAGTCCTGCATGGCGACAAAGTTCTTTTCAAGCAAGCGCGTGGCCTGGCAAGCGTAGAGTATGGACAGCCGATAAAGAGCTCCACAACGTTCGAATTGGCCTCGGTGTCAAAACAATTCACCGGCTTTGCGATTGCCATGCTGATTGATCGGGGCGTACTTTCCATCGATGACGACATCCGGAAATATTTGCCGGAAGTGCCCGACTTCGGCAAGAAAATCACCATCGGCCACCTGCTGAATCACACCAGCGGCCTGCGTGATTGGGATGCCGTGTTTGCACTCCGCGGCGTCGAATTCAAGGACGGCCTTAACAACGCGCAGATACTGCAAATGGTGAGCCGGCAAAAGGAATTGAATTTCCCTCCCGGTGACCAGCAACAATATTGCAATACGGGATACAACCTGCTGGCCGAAATCATTGCCAGAAGCACCGGCCAGTCTCTGGCCCAGTGGACACAAGAAAACATGTTCAAGCCACTGGGAATGCACGACACCGGCTTCAATCAGGATTATTACGCGGTAATAAAAAACAAGGCGATGTCGTATGAAGGCCGGGTTCCTGCAACGACTCTGGTCTCGGGAAATAGTGCCGCAGTGGCAGGCTCCAGTTCGGTTTTCTCCAGCATCGACGACTTGGTCAAATGGGTGCTCAATCTTGAGTCCGGCCAGGTGGGTGGCGAGTCGCTGAAAAAACTGTTGCGAACCAGGGGCAAACTCAATAATGGCGAACCGCTGGATTATGCCTTCGGCAATATTTATTCGCTGAGAAAAAACATTCCCGTTGTCAGTCATCTGGGTCTTGCTGCCGGTTATCGCACATCCATTGCCCGATTTCCCGACCAAAGCATCAGCGTGATTTACCTGAGCAACGACGGAGACGATGCAAGCTATAACCGGGCATCGCAAATCGAAGGCGTGTTTATTCCTGCAGAAAAATTAGCAGCTGAAGTTCCTCCGGACGAACCCGCCTCCGAAGTCAAACCCGCCATCCCTCTTCCTGCGGCAGACTATGCCGGCCTCTACTATTCCGATGAATTGATGCTGGCTTACCAAATCAAGGCTGAAAAAGGCGGTATGGTCGCAACGCATCCGATTACCGGCAGCACCGAGTTGCGCCAAGTCGAGACTGACCGTTTTGAATCGGATCGTTGGTATATGCCGCAAATCGTCTTTGCTCGCGACACCGGCAAACAAGTGACGGGCTTGCGCATTTCAACGGCTGGCGCACGCAATATGCTGTTTCAAAAAATCAGATAAAAACCGGACTCGGCAGGTTTCTGCGACTCGGGCGATGGTTGCCATCTTGCGACTTCGGGATACTGCGATTATTGAAAACTGGAAACAGCAGGCGATATCGCAGACCGCCCCGGGTCAGATAAGCCATGACCCGGGCTACATCATTCTTATTCAGGCCTGTTGTCGCCGCCACTCGCTCAGAAGTACCGCGGTCGCTGCAGAGACATTCAAACTTTCGACATGGCCGGTACCGGGAATGCCGATTTGCAGATTCGTGATCGCGCTCAGTTCCTTGTCGACGCCGATTTGTTCGGCGCCCATCACCAGCACCAGGCGCGATGGCAATTTGGTTTTGTATAACGACTGGCCACCGCGCACCAATGTCGCAGCAAGCTGGAAACCAGCCGATTTCAATTGCGCCACGGAATTATCGCTGCGGCCCAATCTCACGATCGCGACTTGTTCCGCGCCGCCCTCGGCAACGCGTGCAGCGGCACCCGAGAGACCCAGTCCATCGTCTTTCGGCAGCAACACCGCCGCCACGCCGAAATGCGCGGCACTGCGAAGGATGGCGCCGAGATTATGCGGATTGCCGACACCGTCCAGCCAGATCGCAACGCAAGGCCCCGCCGGCAAATGTTGCAACCAATGCGAAAGATTTTCTTCTGCTGCCGGCAAGACATCGAAACAGACGCCTTCGTGATGCACGCTGCCGGTGAGTTTCGCCAAATCCTGATCTTCGACGACGCGATAGCCCAGTTTGTTTTTCACGCAATGCGCCAGCACGGCCTTGAAGTGCGGGATGCGGGCTTCAAGCAAATAGACTTTTCTCAATGCTTCTGGACGCTTTGCAAAACTGGCGAGACAGGCATTCACGCCGTACAGGCGTTGTTCGCGTGCAGCGCGTGGTGCGGCAGATTCCTGCTCGTGCGAATCGTAGTTCGAAGAGGGCGCATGCGACGCGTATTCGCGGCGCGGTGCACTGCGTTCATCACGCGACGCACGTGGCGCAGGATATTCGTCGCGTGGTCGCGCGGCAGGGCGTTCGCTTTGATAGCTGCGGCCCTGAGCTTCGGGAACGCGGCCTTGTTCGCGATCACGCGTGCGTTCGCGTTTGTCGCGCTTGTCGCCCGAAGGCCCGCGATACAGGGAACTGCCCGATGGTTTTTCTTCGTCACTCATGGCAGTTC
>CAZPCE010000272.1:0-4033 GCA_964584915.1 uncultured Arenimonas sp.
TATCGCCAGTTCGCCGTGACGATCGCGATCTCGACCGTGATTTCCGCGATAAACTCGCTGACATTGTCGCCGGCACTCGCTGCAGTATTGCTGAAAGAGCATGGTGCGAAGCCGGACAAACTGGGTCGTTTTATCGAAGGCATCTTCGGTAAGTTTTTTGCCTGGTTCAACGCCAAATTCCACCGCGCCGGCGTTCGCTATGGCGATGTCGTGCAGAAGAACATGGGCCGCAGTTTCCGACTGATTGTCCTCTATGCGGTCTTGATAGGTATTGCAGTATTCGCATTCCGCAATGTTCCCGGCGGTTTTATTCCGACCCAGGACAAGCAGTATTTGTTTGCGTTGGTGCAATTGCCGGAAGGTGCCACGCTGGATCGCACCGACGCGATGGTTCGCAAATTAAGCGATATCGCGCTGAAAACACCGGGTGTACACAATACGGTCGAATTTCCGGGCTTGAATGCGGTGCACTTCATTGCAACACCGAATGCCGCAGTCATCTTCATCGGGCTTGAGCCGGCCGAAGAACGTGAAAAGAGTGCGGCAGAAATTGCCAGTATTCTCACCGGCCAGTTTTCGCAAGTTCAGGATGGCCTGGCTTTCGCCGTCATGCCGCCGCCGGTGCTGGGTCTCGGTAATTCGGCCGGTGCCGAATTGTATGTGCAGGATCGCGGTTCGCTTGGCTATGGCGAACTGAATACTCAAACGCAAGCACTGGCAGGCATCTTGCGGCAAACGCCGGGCTTTGATCCCTACTCGGTTTACAGCACCAACCAGGCCAACGTGCCGCAATTGAGCGCACATGTCGATCGTGCGAAAGCGAAAGAACAGGGCGTCGTGTTGTCGGAACTCTACAACACGCTGCAGGTGTATCTGGGCTCGACCTACGTCAACGACTTCAACCTGTTTGGTCGTACGTACAATGTCTATGCGCAGGCCGATGCACCGTTCCGCGACGAAGTCAGCGACATCGCGCAATTGCGCACCCGTAGTACCAACGGCCAGATGGTGGCGATTGGCAGCGTGGTCGATATCAAGGAAAGTTACGGTCCCGACCCGGTGATTCGCTACAACGGTTATCCGTCGGCGGATATTGGTGCCGGTACCAATGCGGCGCTGATGTCGTCGGCGCAGGCGATCGTGAAAATCCGCGAAATCGCCGCCGAGAGCTTGCCTAACGGTTTGACGATTGAATGGACCGGCTTGAGTTACGAGCAGGTCAACCAGGGCAGCGCGGCCTTATGGGTATTCCCGCTTTGCATCATGCTGGTGTACCTGGTGTTGTCGGCCTTGTACGAAAGCTGGAGTTTGCCGTTGACGGTCATCCTGATCGTGCCGCTCTGCATTTTCTCGGCGATCGGCGGCATCTGGCTGGTGAACTTCATCCATGGAGTGATGTTGTACATTTCCCCGCCGACCTCGGCGCCGACCTTCCTCGACAATAACGTTTTCACCCAGATCGGCCTGGTCGTGTTGATGGGCCTGGCCTGCAAAAACGCGATCCTGATCGTCGAATTTGCGCGGGAACTGGAATTGCAGGGACGTAGTATCGTCGATGCCGCTCTCGAAGCCTGCCGCCTGCGTCTGCGTCCGATTCTGATGACCAGCTTCGCTTTCATCATGGGCGTCACGCCGTTGGTGTTTGCGTCCGGCGCAGGTTCGGAAGTGCGTCAGGTAATGGGGATCACCGTGTTCGCCGGCATGCTGGGCGTGACCTTTTTCGGACTGTTCTTCACCCCGATGTTCTACGTGCTGATTCGCACCTGGTCATCGCGTCGCGAGGCGAAAGCGAAACAATTGGAGAATGCGCATGAAACGCATTGAAAATAAAAACATGAAAACGACTTTTCTTTCTGCCGCGATTGTTCTGGTGCTGGCGGGCTGCACCGTGGGTCCGCGTTACGTAAAACCGGATTCGCCCTTGCCTGAAAAATTTGACCAGGCGCAGGGTGCTGAAGCGGTAAAGGCAAACGAAACGTCAACGCAGACCGGCGCGACCGAAAGCGCGCTGTGGTCGGCTTTCAACGATCCGGCATTGAACGCCTTGATGGCGCGTGCGCAGCAGGAAAACAAATCCATTGCCCAGGCCGCCGCGCGCCTGCGCGAAACCCGCGCATTGCGCGGACTTTCTTTCTTCAGCTGGTTTCCGACGGTGACCGCGGGCACCGATGCCGATAAAAGCCGGGCCTCGAATCAGGATCCGTTTATTCCCGCCGGCACCGGCGTCACCGAAAGTTACAAAGCCGGTTTCGATGCGAGCTGGGAAATCGATTTGTTCGGCGGCTTGCGCCAGCAGAAAAACGCGATCAGCCGCGAAGCCGATGCCGATGCTTTCCTGCTGGATTCGTCGCGGCTGTCGGTCAACGCCGAAGTGGCGCAGGCTTTCTTTGCACTGCGCGGCGCCGAACAGCGCCTGAAAATCCAGACGCAGAATATCGAAAATCTGCAACGTACCGACCGCGTATTGGAAGCGCGCCTGAAAGAAGGCCGCGGCAATGCACTCGAGCTGGCGCAAAATCGTGCTCTGGCCTTGCAGGCAACGTCGCAGCTGCCGAATATCGAAGCCGAAATCACGCGACAGGAACAGCGTCTTGGCGTGCTGACCGTGCAACCGGTAACGGCCGTGCGTGAAGTACTCGCGACCAGCCGCGATATGCCAGAACTTCCAGCGCTCCGTTCGATCGGCACGCCGGAAGAATGGATCAAGCGACGTCCCGATGTGCGTGCGGCGGAGCAAAAATTCGCCGCCGCCAATGCGAGAGTTGGCGTGGAAATCGCCGAATATTTTCCGAAGCTGAATCTGCTCGGCGCTTTTGGCTGGACCGCGCAAAGTCTGGGCGATGTAGGCGATAGCGGCAGCAAACGCTGGAATTACGGCCCCTCGATCAGCTGGAGTTTCCTCAATTTCGGCCGCGTGCGTCAAAACGTGAAAGCCGCCGAAGCCCGTGCCGATGCCTCGGCGGCGCTGTATCAGGAAACCGTCTTGCTGGCATTGGAAGATACCGAAAACGCGTTGGCGCAATACCGCGCCAGCAACCGTTCGCAGCAATACCTGCAGGAAGCCGCCGTGCAATCGCGGAAGGCGCGTGATCTTGCGAAACTGCGTTACGACAACGGCGCTGCCGATTTCCTGAGTTTGCTCGATGCCGAACGTACGCTGCTCGGCGTGGAAGACGCAAACGTTCAAGCAAGAACCGCGCAGGCCACTTCGCTGGCATTGGTCTATAAAGCACTGGCGGGTGATTTTGCCGGAGCGGTTGCAGAAGAAGAATAAATACAGAGGGTTTCAAGTGCCGATCAAGATAAGTGGAAAAACAGCATTCTTTTTATTAGTCGCCATTCTAGTCTTGTCGGGATGCTCAAAATCCACCGAAAAAGACGATGCCGCATCGGCCAACGGAAAGGCCGATACCGGCGCCAGCATGGCCGTAAGCCTTGCCAAGGCCGAAACGCGAAAAATGGAACGCCTGATCGTTGCCTCGGGCCCGGTATCGCCCTGGGAAGAAATGCAATTGGGCGTCGAGTTGAACGGTGTTCGCGTCACATCCTTGAATGTCGATGTCGGACAACAGGTGAAACGCGGGCAGGTTTTGCTTGAACTCGATCACCGCACGCTGGACAGCGAATTGCGGCAGGCCGATGCGTCGTTGAATGAAGCAAAAGCCGGCGTGCAATTGGCAAATGTGAATTTGAGCCGTGGCCAGAAACTTTCGCAAAGCCAGTTGATCAGCGCCAGTGCGCTCGATGAATTGCGCGCTGCGCAGGTACAGGCGCAAGCACGTGCAGCGACATCGCAGGCGGTACGTGACGGCGTGCAATTGCGTCGCGATTTCGCCGTGCTGCGTGCACCCGACGACGGCATTATTTCCAAGCGACTGGTACAGCCGGGTCAAGTGGTTGCCGCGGGCACCGAGTTGTTGCGTCTGATCCGGCAAGGTCGTCTCGAATGGCGAGCCGAGTTGAATGAAAACGATTTGGCCAAGGTAAAAACCGGCGCGACGATCCGTTTGCAAACCAGTGCGGGTGAAATTAT
>CAZPCE010000273.1:0-4017 GCA_964584915.1 uncultured Arenimonas sp.
TCAAAGATTTTGTCGCAACCGGCGGCCTTCAGAGCGTCGATCTGTACGGTGATGGCCTGGGTTTCTGATTTCGAGACGCGCGCGTAACCGACTAACATGCATAAACCTGTTGCAAAACTAGGTTATTTCGCAATAGGTTTTCGCATGCTGCTAACCCTGCATTTTGACCGGACCTGATTCTGTTAGGTTGGTCATTCGTGCTGAGGCCACCCAACTGCGCCATCCGCACGTCGTGACAATCTAAGAAAAATCGTGTAACATATTGATATCGCTCTTCTAATTTCCCATAACATATATTATGCGCGATTGCGGCGCTGCTGGCAATCTTCCCATAAGCGTGCCTTGAGCGCCCCTTGCCACCGGGACTTGATGATCTGGGATGAGTCATGCGGCGAATCTCCGGTCAAAATCTATACGTTGCTCCAGATCGAGCTCGAACTGGCCATACGGGTTCACATGCAGGTAAATGAGTGGCGTCAGGCCTCGCCAATCCTCCTCGGTCATTCGTCGTGACCAGGCCGGCTCGTGGAGCACCTTCTGCAGCATTAGGGTGTTCACATACACCAGACTATTTTGCAGCAACTGCAATGCCAGGACGGACAGCTCCTGGTCCTCCATGCGGTTGGAGCTGATCTCACCGCCCTTGCCAAAGTAGATAAACCCATTCGCGCTGTTCCAATTCTCGACGACATTGAGGCCGGCATTGATCTCGCGCCGGTATGGCTCTTCGGCCAGATAACGACACAGGAAGATCGTCTTGACGGCCTTGCCCAGTTCGGCAAGTGCGCGGTACGTCGGATGCTGGACATTGGCTCGGGTAAATCGGCGCAACAAGGCCTCCGGCTCGGCCGTCCGATGACGAAGTGCCGCCGTGTATTTGACAATCTCGTCGTACTGCTGGGCGATCAGATCCCAGTCGATCGCCCGCGTCAGTATAGGCGACAGGCTGCCGAGTGTGTCCTTATAGGCCAAATCAGGCAGATAGAGCCGCTGGCGGGAGATGGCCTTCAGGCGCGGGGCCAGTTCAAATCCGAGCATGAGGCAGAAGGCAAACGCCACCTCGCTCTGACCGTGGCTATCGACAAACTGGCTTTTGACTTCGGCGTCGGTGCAATGGCGAAGCACGCCCTCGATCATCGCCGCGACTTCGGATGACGAGCAGCGCTTTAGCTGGGAATGGATACAGGCCGCCTTACGCTCGACATGCCAGTAGATCATGACACCACGCCCGCCGTAGCGCACATGCCATTCCGTCATCAGGTTCTGGTCCCATGCGCCAAACTTCTTCGAGTCCGAGGCGCATGAGGCTGTGCTCTCCCCCCAGATGCCTGGATGTCTATGTGCCAGGATGGCATTGGTTACCAAGGCGTTAGCGTCTCGCAGCCCCTCCCGGCTCAGGAACCGACGCTCGACGTGCAAAAGCTCGGCGTAGCTGACGCCCTCATGTCCGCTGCACACCCGCTTTAAGCCAGCATTGGTGCCCAGGGCGTAAAGGCTCAACAGCAGGCGTTTGTGCAGGTCAGCCTCGCTCAGAATGACCCTGTCACCCGATGTTTTAAAGGCATTGAGCATACCAGTTCGCAGAGCGGTTTCCTTAAGCACGTCCAGAAGCCCGGTTCCGGTCCAGCGCTTTTCAATTTCGGCTTTTAGGGCAACGAGGTTGGGTGGCTCGGAAAGCGGCGCCAGAGGCGTCAGGGATATGCGCTTTTCGCCACTTGATCGCAGGCGGACCAGGGATTGGCGCGGCAGGGCGATATTCAATCGGCCCAGCGCCGCGGCCAGATCGGACTTTACTTTATCTACGAAATCCTGGGCGTTGGCCGGCTGGGCTATCTCCTGATAATATTCCGCACGACGGAGCTCAAAATCCTTCGGGACGTCATCATCGGGATTGCGGTAGCGGTTGGCGCCGACGACCCAGATCTCCTTGCAGCGAAGCCGGTCGCGCAAGGCGAGCAGAACGCAGACCTCGTAGTCGATCCGATCGATGCGCCACCCGGTAGCGGTCGTCTCCACGATCAGGTCGCGCCACCTGGCCGGCACAATGCCATCGATCGGCAAGCCGTCTTCCGAACGAATGACGCGGCGCATAGGTTCCTCGCTCAACGCGCCTTTCAACCAGGCCAAGGCCGCCAGAACTGGAGGGGTCTGCATATTGTTGCAGCGGAATTCCAGGGCTTCGAGCAGATGCGGCAACAGGCGTCGATAATGCCCACCATACGACGCGCGCAGGACCTTCTGCACTTGCTCGTGATAGGTGCCACCCTCCTCATATTCGGCGACGACCGCTTCCAAACGGTCCTGACTGGCGACGGCGAAAACAACATCGCGCACCAAGCCATCGGGATTGGCAAGGGACGCCCTGGCGATCTTGAACAGCAGCCGGTCTTTGTGGTGTACCCGTATCAGGTCGCGGGTCATTCGGCCCATCACCTTACGCTGGGCCTTCTTGTGCATTTTATGCACGGTCTCGATCAACAGGTCGACAAGGGCGTCGGTAATGGCCTCCTCCCGGTCTGCCAGGAAAATGGCGTACAGGCCTAGCCGGCGCGAGCGCGGGTGGCGCCGCATCTCCCACGCAGCTTCCTGGCCTACCTTGCGCCGTAGGGTCTCAAGATACGCCACATCGACTTCACCGAGGATGGTGCGTGGTATTTGCAGACTTCGTATGAAAGTCAGCCGGTCGGCCATGCGGACCAGATTTTCCAAGCCAGCTCGACCTGGGTCCGCCTTGAGGTCGTCAAACCCACAGGCCTTATCAGCCTCGACCAGTGAGACTTCAAGCTTCTCGACCGTCGCCGGCGACAGCGAGGCAGTGATCCGATCGAGCAGCCCTGCCTCGAAATCGCGGCGCAAGGATCTTACCAAACGATCCAGTTCGGCCTTCGCCGGCGGCCAAAATCCCCGCTCCCGACACCAGACTTCTGCCTGTTCTATAACCGCGGAGGTCGAACGTACACCGACGAAACCCAGCAGATGCTGGCACAGCGCCTCGCGATCTGTAACTGACAGCCGCTGCACATTGCCAAGTTTGAGAATTTCCTCGCGATGGCGGCGCCCAGTCCGCCCTTCCCATTCATAGGCCAGGGCATCGGTTATCGGGCGACCGATCTCGGCGGCGATGACCTCGATGGTCTCCACCGGGACTTCCCGCACCGTTTCGAAAAACCGTCCGTGTAGAGCGAAAATCTTGAGCTGAATGGCAAATCCAAGCCGCTGCACGGCCGGTTTCGCACCTACCAGTACCAATTCTTCTGGCGACAAACTCCACACAGATGACATGCACGCCTCCGGAGGGTTAATATTGGTTCCGGAAAGAGAATGCGCCCGCGTTATGCAATAGTCAATAGCAACGCTTTTGTTCGCTCAACGTTCTCAAACTTGGCCGAAATCGCAGCGACGTTGTAGTTAGGCCCATAAGGACCACAAGAACTAGGGCTGGGTTCCTCGATTAGAGGGGTGGCCGCAGTGCGTATACTGCGGCCACTCTAAACCAAATTCATTAAAACATAATTTAATTTCAATGGGCTACAATTTTGCGCATAAGTAAGCTTAGGGGAAATTGCGTTATATTCTGATTTCAACCTCAGCTTAAAAATAGCTCGTAAGCTGCAAATAGCTGAAGGCGGTATCGCCCTGACGCGCGCCGTTGGGCGCATTGCGACCGACCGCGCTATCGAGGAGCAGGGACACCCCAACTTCGCCCAGCAGATGCTTCGGCTTGAACCAATAGCGCACGCGGCTGTCGACGGCGTGGCCGATGAACGAACCCGAACGGCCCTGCGGATCGCGAACGCCGGCGACCACCCAGTGATCGGTAGCGGACGCCAGATAAGCCGCTTTGGAGGCCACACGCGCATGAGCGCCCTTAGCAAGATCCTCTTTATTGATCGCGACGGTGTACTCATCGATGAGCCCGCCGATGAGCAGATCGATGCATTCGAAAAGTTTCGCCTCACGAAGGGCTGCATCGGCGCGCTGCAACAGCGTTTCTAAATTGGGGCCATCATTAGGAAA
>CAZPCE010000274.1:0-4014 GCA_964584915.1 uncultured Arenimonas sp.
TCCGTTGATGATGATCGGCGGTGCGTTCCTGTGCTTCGAAGGCGTCGAAAAAATCGCGCACAAACTTCTGCATACCGATGACGAAGACAAGCAGCACCACACGGACATGTTGAAAGCGCTGGTCAACGATGCCGATCTGGTGGCGTTCGAAAAAGACAAGATCAAGGGCGCGATCCGCACCGATTTCATCCTGTCGGCCGAAATCATCGTGATCACGCTGGGTACGGTCAAGGAAGCGGCCTTTGGCCACCAGGTCGCCGTGCTGAGCCTGATATCCATCATCATGACCATTGGCGTCTACGGCCTGGTGGCGGGCATCGTGAAGCTGGACGACGGCGGCGTGTACCTGATCGAGCAAGCCGGCAGCCACCTCTGGGCAAGATTCAAAAAGGCGCTGGGAAAACTCATTCTTTGGTTTGCGCCGCATTTGATGAAATCGCTTTCCATCATCGGCACGCTTGCGATGTTCCTGGTCGGCGGCGGAATCCTGACGCATAACGTTCCCGCTTTACATCACTTTATCGATGCCTTGGCGCCGAAGACCCAGCCGCTGGAAACTCTGGTTGTCTGGCTGGGCGACGCCACGGTCGGCGTTCTTGCCGGCATCGTGGTTTTGTGTGCGGTGCAATTGGCCAAAAAATTGTTTACGTCGAAAAAACCGGTGCATTAAGGTTTTAAGTAACGCAGGCCAATGCCTGCAATGACGGTGGCAGCCAATAGCGAAAATTTCGCGGCCGACAATAGACTCAAGGCAAGGCCAAGCAGCATATTGTCGAAATGCATTGCGAAAACGGTGAACAGGTTTTCCAGCAGGTCGGCCGAAATCAACAGTGGCAACAGGCGCCCCGCGATAGTGGCGAAGCGGTCCTTCAGGCCGATGGACGTGAAACCGAGGCGGTACGCAAAAGCCCGGGACATGAAGCGCGCAAGCAAAAAACCGTAACTGGCGATCAACGCCGTATCGACCGCGAGCAAGGCAATGTAGGGATGCGCCGTGTATTTATAATTCGCCAGTTGATCCGGCCCGGCCACCGCGAACAATTGCGCCTGACTCATTGCAAGGCCATTGTGAAAGGCGTCTTTCAGCAACTGCCCGTTTTCCTGAAAGCTTGAGCCGACGTTCGGAATGAAATCGCCGAGGCATGCGCCATAGAGCAAGGTAAAAAACACGCAACCCATCGCCGCCATCAACAAGGATCTTTTTTGCCGGCCTTTTTGCCAAACAGAATGCTCCGGAAACTTCGGGCTTTCATGTTCGATGGCAACTGACGACTTCAATGCAACAGTGGGCTCGAGGGCATGGTCAATCGCTTTCAGGTCGCTAGTTTGCCTATGCGACAAGCCAAGCAAGGCCCACCAGGGCATCGCATAGGTTTCATCGTGAACCCGGATTTCCCGCGCCTTCGAAGCCGGCAGGCCGTTCATCGACAAACCGCATTGCGTCGCCTCTTCGAGCATCCAGCGCCAGGCCTGGTCGGACAAGGCCGTCTCGGAGTTTTCGGCATAGCCGCCGCCAATATCGCAGTGATTGCCGCGAAACCAGAGTTGCCGCAACGATTGTTCCTGCGACGCATCGCCGAAATCATTCTGTTCGTAAACCCGTGGCTTGAACTGCGCGCGGTGTTCGTCGAGTGCGATCGCGTGGCGAACATGCCGGATGCGTTTGCCGAGAATGGTCGGGTTCGAGCTCATCGTGACCGAAAATCCCGGAAAGCCGACCGAGGAAACGGTATCCCATACGCCGACGAAATAAATGCCGGCTTCCTTCCTGTCGCCGCTGCCGAAATTCATGCGGATTTGCTTGGCGACTTCTTCGCGATTATTCATTTCCTGCGGCGCTTCGATTCCGAACATCGCTTTTACGGTGATCGAAAGCTCATGGATGAACCCCGATACCCGTGATTTCTCCTTCGCCGAAAAATACACGCGCAGCAAGGTAGGCAACATCGCTTCATGATGCCGGTCGATGACGCCGAATAAATGCACCATGCCCGACAGGCAGCGCACGGTAAACGCGCCGCGGGAAAAACCGAACAGGAAAATCCGATCGCCGGGTTGGTAGTTTTTCATCAGGAACAGATAGGCCTGGCTGATGTTCTCGTAAATGCCACGACCCGAAGCCAGCCCCCAGAGCCGATCGCATTTGTTGCGAAACCAGTCGTCGATGCCGGTGCTGGGCAAGGCATCCGGTGCGCCCACGCCGGGGTCGTAGTACAAAATCTGCCCGGTGTTTTCCGTGCGCGCCAGCAACTCGAAGGTTTTCAGCACATTGGTGTCGTGGTCGTTCGCGGTCAATGTGTTGTTGGTGCCGTCGCAACAAATAATGAGTTGTCGAGCCATGTTCGATCCGGGCGCTTATAACAGCAGCGAGTCTAGCACCGGCTTCCAGGCGACTTCCGCGATGCGCTTGAAGCCGATGCGCTTTGGATGGATTTCGTTATCCCATTCGCCGGCCTTGATCACCAGCCCGCGCGAATCAACACAACGGGTACGTTGGTTCCGACTCGATAGCTCGCGTTGTACTTCGGTGAATTGATCAATCAGCCAACTGCAGATAATGCGCTGCGAAGCGAAATCGGCAACGCCAATTTCTTCCATAAACGGTTTTATCCAGGGTCCTGCCAATTTTCTGCCGAACAATCGGTAAGTCCTGCCATCGGGCCAGGGATAATCGTAGTTATGCATCACGATTTCGCAATCTGGGCGTTCCAGATTTCGCAAATCGAAAATCTGCTGGTAATCGCTGGCGATATACCGCAGTGCGCTTTCAAATGAAGCAAGATGGATATGCTGATTAACCAGCATCGGCACCTGGCCCCAGATCCGCGAACCGGCATCCTGTGGCTCGTCTGGGTGTTTTATGAATTGCCGCAATTCAGAGCCCACCACGTCGTTGCCGCCCATCGAAAGCAGCAATACGTCGAATTGGTAGCGTTGCAACAAGCGCTGCAAGCGGGGACGCAGTTTTTTCAGCTCGCCGCTTTCGCGCCCGGCCACCGATTCATTGTAAAAATAGGCCTTGCGATACAGGCGTTCCAATTGCTTGTTCAGGTCGATCGGCTGCAGCGGATAATTGAACCAGGAATCGCCAAAGCAAATGACGCGCGGCCGATCCGGATGTTCCTCGATTCCTTTTTCAAAATCCCTGATTTCTTTGGAGGATGGCATGGGGGCTCCGTAAATCACGATGACTGTAATATCGATGACGGAGAATTGCCTGTCCAGCGGACATCATGGTGTCGGCGCGATAAACAACGGGTGGTTTTCTTCACGCGATATTTTCAAGCGCCCATTCCCAGACCGTTCCGTCTTCCGGATGCTGTATTGGCCCGGCAAAGCAGAATCCCAGTTTTGCAAGAATATGGTTGGATGCATTCTTTTCCGGGGCGGTGTGCGCAATTATCGCGATGCGCGGATTTGCCGCCAGGGCGATATCGATCAGCGCTTGCGCCATGCGGGTAGCGTAGCCCCTGCCTTCAAACCCGGGAAACGTGAAGTAGGCGATCTCCGCTTTTCCGTGGATGCCGGGCTGATACAGCGTCGTGTTGAACGCACAGGTGCCGACCACGTGGCCGTTATCGCAGGCAAGATAGCCGACCCAGGGCGGAGTAAAGCTGCTGGCCTGGTAAAGATCTTCGGTGGTCGAGCAAATCTGCAACGCAATGTCGCTCAGTCTTCCATGCAATTCGCGCGGGGCTTGGCCAGCTTCGCTTATCGGATGGAGGTTTATCGCGACCACTGTTGCAAAAGTTCCTATTTCAAATTGACAGAGTAGGCTGCCGTCGTCTTGTCCTGAATTTCTTCCAGCGTGACGCCGGGGGCCAATTCAATCAACTCGAAACCGCTGTTGCGATCGGGGCGCGAGAATACGCCAAGATCGGTGATCAGCACATCGATCACGTTCTGGCCGGTCAGCGGCAATTCGCAGGCAGGCTTGAATTTCGCGGCGCCGTCTTTGTTGTTGTGTTCCATCACCACGACCACGCGCTTGACGCCGGCGACCAGGTCCATCGC
>CAZPCE010000275.1:0-3988 GCA_964584915.1 uncultured Arenimonas sp.
TTTCCATGAAGTTCTCCCCCATTATTGGTGTGGTTGCTGCTGTCCTCGTCACCGGCGCCATCGCGCAACAAGCGGCGACTGTCAAACCCGTCACCGAGGCAGCCCCTGCCCAGGTCGTCGCCTTGGCTGACAACAAACCTGCCACCGCTGGTGATGCAACTCGCGGCCAAACCAAGTCCGGCAGTTGCGCTGCCTGCCATGGCGCCGACGGCAATTCGGCCGACCCGCAATACCCGAAACTGGCAGGTCAGCATGAGCTCTACATCGCCCGCCACCTGGCGCTGTTCCAGAATGGTGGCCGCGAAAACGCGATCATGATGGGTATGGCCGCCGTATTGACACCGCAGGATATGCGCGATGTTGGCGCCTACTTCGCCACCCAAAAAACTTTGGCCGGAATTGCGGACGACACCGTGATCAAGGAAGGCCCGCATCAAGACAAAAAATTCTATCAGGTCGGTGAACGCATTTACCGCGGCGGCAAAGCCGATGGCACGCCCGCATGTATCGCTTGCCATGGCCCGGCCGGCCGCGGCGTACCCGGCCCAAGCTATCCATCGATTGGCGGCCAGCATTCCAGCTATACCGTTGCCAAACTGGCTGCATTCAAAGCCGGCACCATCTGGGGCAAGGACGACAAAGCCAATGCCGTGATGAAAGCCGTGGCTAAAAACCTCAGCGATGAAGAAATCCAGGCGCTTGCGACCTATTTGCAAGGCTTGCACAACCCCGCTGACGGCCAGGCAACCGCCGCAAAATAAAAAAAGTTCCCTGGCTGATTCATGCCTTTCAGCTTCGGTTATGGGGTCACTCTGCAGAGTGCCGCAAGTTTGTTATTTCAGGAGAGTTCCATGTTGCGTCGCGTGCTGATTGCCCTGTCCTTCTTGCTACCCGTTGCCGCGATGGCGCAGCCAATGGCACCAGGCATGCCTCGCGAAGGCATCGACTACGAAATACTGCAGGCGCCGCAGCCGACATACTCGAATGTAAAAGGCAAAATCGAAGTGGTTGAAGTTTTCAGCTACGCCTGCCCGCACTGCGCCCACTTTCAAAGTTACGTCGGCGCCTGGAAGAAAAAACTTCCGGCCGACGTGAGCTTCAACTATGTTCCTTCCGTGGGACAGGGCTCCTGGGAACGCTTTGCACGCGGTTTTTACGCGGCCGAAAACAAGAAGATCCAGGCGCGTTCGCACGAAGCGCTTTTCAACGCGATTTTCGTCGAGCGCAAGCTGTCTCCTGAGGCCTCCCTCGACGAAATTGCCGATTTCTACTCCGGCTACGGCGTCAACAAGCAAGCCTTCCTCGATCTGATGGTCAGCAAGCAAGTGGCCGCCAGTGCCGAAAAATCCAAGCAATTCACGATGCGTACCGGTGCGTTCAGCACGCCAACCGTGATCATTGCCGGCAAATACAAACTCAACGCCACGCAAGACCGCGGCTTTGAAGGCATGATCAAGACGATGGATTTCATCATCGGCAAAGAACGCGCCGCCTTGAAAGCGGCAAAACCGAAAGTAGCGACCACCAAATAACCGGCCATCCGGTTTCGCCGCCGAAACAGCCCAGGAGAGTTTTGCAATGAATGTCATTCTGCGTCGTGTTTTCGCCCTAGGCATGTTGCTGTTGCCAATGACCGTGCTTGCACAGGTCAAGGCTCCGCGCATCAATGTGGACTACTTCGTACTTTCAGCCCCGCAGCCAACATACGAACCTGTAAAAGGCAAAATCGAAGTCGCCGAAGTGTTCAGTTACGCCTGCCCTCATTGCGCCGACGCAAACGCGACGATCTCTGCCTGGAAAAAAACCAAAGCAGCCGATGTCAATTTCGTCTACGTGCATGCGATTGGCCAGCCTTCATGGGAACGTTTTGCACGCGGTTTTTATGCGGCGGAAGCGAAGAAGATCCAGGACCGCAGCCACGAAGCGGTATTTCAGGCCGTATTTGTGCAGCAATCCCTCCCTTTCGACGCCTCGCTTGACGCCATCGCAAAGTTTTACGGCAGATACGGCGTCAGCTCTACCCAAATGCTGGCAGTGATGAACAGCCCGAGCATCAACGCGAAATTGAATCGCTCGAAACAATTCAGCATCCGCACCGGAGCAAATTCGACTCCGACGATTATTGTTGCCGGCAAATACAGAGTAAGCGCAACCCGCGACGGCGGCTTTCCGGGCATGATGAGAACCGTCGATTATCTGGTGGCGAAAGAACGAGCCGCAATCGCGGCTCGCGGTCCCGCCAAGCCAGCGCCAAAGCCCGTGACAATCCCGGCCCCGGTCAAGAAATAATCACGATGTACAAAAAAGCCGTTAATCGGCTTTTTTGTTGTCCGGTTTTCGCTTGATTTTGCATTGGCGTTGCATGCATCCGCTCATGGGGCCAGACTAGCCATCAATAATGAACACGTCTTCACCCATTCGGATTCTCAGCAGCAATATCCAGGCAGGTTCGCGCACACGCGCCTATCGCGAGTACGTTACCCGTTCGTGGTCGCATGTATTGCCAAACGGCAAACGCGCGAATCTCGATGACCTTGCACGATTAACTTCCCAATTCGACATCGTCGGCCTGCAGGAGAGTGATCCCGGCAGCTTGCGTTCCGGCTTCGACAATCAGGGCAATGTGCTGGCAGAGCTCGCAAAATTTCCATTCCACAGCCATCAGGCCAATCGCCGGATCGGCCGTATTGCCGGGAGCGGCAATGCATTACTCAGCCGCCTGGAGCCCAGCGAAATGCTGGATTATGTATTGCCCGGACGCCTGGCGGGTCGCGGGGTTTTGATTGCCACTTTCGGCAGCGGAAAACAAAGCTGGCAACTGGCCATTACGCATTTGTCGCTTGGCGTGAAATCCCGCCAGCTGCAATGCAATTTCCTTGCGGATCTATTCGGCGATACCCGCCGCTTGGTATTGATGGGCGACTTCAATTGCGAAGCCGAAGCACCAGAAATGCAGGTGCTTTACCGACGAACGCGTCTGCAGGCACCGCCGCAAAGAATCACTACGTTCCCCAGCTGGGCGCCGACACGATCGCTCGACCATATCCTGTGCGCCGGTTTCGATATTTGCGACTATGAAGCGGTGGTAGCCGCCGGTTCGGACCATTTGGCCGTTGCGGCCAGCATCAAAGACCCGGCGTAAACCAGCCGGGCCGAGCCCGACCTATCATCATCTCAGTGCGTAACCGAATTGCTGCCTGAATTGCTCGGCAAACTGTTCGTAATCGAAGCGCTGGTTTTGCGGGCCGACATTCTCGATTTTCAATGCCCCCATCAAGGACGCGATCCGGCCGGTCGTTGCCATATCCATGCCGTTCATCCAGCCATAGATCAAACCGGCACGATAAGCATCGCCGCAACCGGTCGGATCGACAACACGAATTGCGGTGGCGGCAGGAATTTGCATCATGCCATCCTTGGAATGGATTTCGGAGCCTTTCGGGCCGCGGGTAATCAAGTAGGCCTGCACGCGTTCAGCAATCTGCTTTTCGGTCAAACCGGTTTTTTCCTGCAAGAGGTTCGACTCGTAATCATTGACCGTCACGTAGGTGGCCTGCTCAATCATCTGGGTCAGCTCCTTGCCATTAAACAGCGGCATGGCCTGTCCCGGATCAAAAATGAACGGGATATTGCACTCGGCAAACTCGGCCGAATTCTGCAACATGGCTTCGTAGCCATCCGGTCCGACGATGCCGAAACCGACATCCGGCACATCGCGCACATGGTTTTCATAGGAGCGCATCATCGCGCCGGGATGAAAAGCGGTGATCTGGTTATCGTCCAGATCGGTGGTAATGAAGGCCTGGGCCGTAAACAAATCCGGGAGCTCTTTCACGAACTGCAGGCTGATGCCGCATTCCTCGAAATGTGTGCGGTAAGTCGCAAAATCCTGACCTACCGTGGCCATCGGGACAGGGTTTCCGCCCAGCAATTTCAGGTTGTAGGCAATATTCCCGGCGCAACCGCCGAATTCGCGGCGCATGCGCGG
>CAZPCE010000276.1:0-3944 GCA_964584915.1 uncultured Arenimonas sp.
GCGGCTGAAAAAACGTTTATATCTAGACATGCTGGGCTCCCTGAAAGTGATGCGAGTATAGGCTGACTGTAGCGGCTGCCAATGGGTGTTAAAAAAGGCGTTTAACTTTCATTTAACTTTCGTTATGAAAGTGTTAAACGCCTTTCTAAAGACATATGTACGCAATTACTTCACGGCAGCGGCCACCGGCAATTTGCTGGCTTGTTTAGTCGCATAGGCTACTTTGTCGATGGGTGTCAGTTGCAGGTTGATGTTGGCCATATCCAGCCCCATCGCGCTTCTGGCCGTGGACATGGCGGTCAAATTGACGTCCACGTAGCCCAGTGGCTTGCCCAACACATCGAACGCTAGCCCGGGAAATCCTTCCACGAGAAAGGTCAATTTAGGGACACGGGTTTCGCCCATGATGATTCCCGGGCGCCAAAGCGGTACCGAGCCGGATTCATCATTGGTACGCAACAAGGTATAGAACTCCATGCCCGGCTCCGGCTTGCCGCCAAGCGACAAATCGACGAAAGGCAGGTTTTTGGGCGAGTTCCGAATTCGCAACCAGGCCAAGCCCAGGGCGGAATCGCGTGTCACCAGATCGGCGGTCAGCCAATCTTCGCTATCTACCAAACGCACCCGGAATTCGCTCGACTTCGCCACCATGCCCGCCTCGCCTTGCTTGCCGCCGGCCATGGCCGAAAAATCGAAACTCACGGCACGGTCGGGCACCAGCAGCAAACCGTCGCTGCTAACCAATACCGCTTGGGCACGATCTTCGATCCGCTGTTCCTTGCCGGCGGAGTTGATCGCCATCACGAACTTCACGGTAACGATCGCATTGCCGTGCTTTTGCACCATCGATTTGTAAATCGGCCGGTAGTCGCCGATATTTTGTGCTTGAACGCTGGCGGCAAAAGCAAAAACCAGAGAGCTGATAAAAATATTTACCAGCATTTTTTTATTGAACATCGCATGCTTCCTTAATTAATTGCCTAACCAGTATGGGTCGAGATAGAGGACACGATTCTCGCTACCACGTATCACGATAATCGGTATCAATGCATTGCTTTTCGATGCGAGTGCGACATCAAGACCTTTTCGCAAGGCCTCGACATTGTCGACATCGCTTTTGCCGAGCCGGATGATCACATCCGAGCGTTGCAAATGCGCCAGACCGGCGGGGCCGCCGGATTCCACGCCATCAAGGATTACGCCCGTCTGGCCGGCCGGCAAGTGACCGTTCACGCGATCATAGAAGCCGAGCTCGCGCACTTCCACGCGCAGCTTGCTCAAATTCAATGTTCGCAATCCTGCAGAGCTGATCGGCGATGGCAGGAAACTGAGTTTGAAAGCAATCGGCTGCGCATTCCGGATCGCATCAAATTGCACTTCCGTTTCCGGCACCACATCGCGAACCGATTGATGGAAAGGTTCGGATGCAACATCGTTTGCCGGTTTCAATTTCTGCCCCTGCAATCCAACCAGCAGATCGCCAATTCTCGCACCGGCTTTGGCCAGCGGACTGTCGGGATAAAGACGCGTAATGCGATAACCAGGCGAAGCCAGCTTCATGTCTTTTGCCAGCGAGCTGCTGATGGCCTGAACTTCGACACCAGACCACGACTGTGGCAATTCGGGTAACGGTATGCGCACCTTGTCGTTTGATTCGGGCTTTACCAGGGAAATGATTTTTTCATCGTCGCGCTCAACTTCGAACAGATAGAATTTTTCCGAATTGGCAGGAATAGCAATACCGGAAAGCCGTGAAATATCGCTGATGGCTTGATTGTCGATTTTACGAATGATGTCTCCGGCTTCCAGTTTCGGCCTGGCGATTGCGGCAGCCCCGCCTGGACGAATACCGGTAATCAATAGGCCCGCTTCATCATCCAGCTGGCGACGGCGGCCCATCGGCTGCGTGAGTTCAGTCACCGAAATGCCGAAAGGCGAGGAAGCAAGGTCATCACCGCGTGCTTTGGGTTGCGCATCCGCCTTGAGTTTCACTTCAATGACTTTCTCATTGCGTTCGATCTTCAGCATCAGCTGGCTTCCGATCGGCAATTCTGCAATACGGCGCTGCAACGCCGGCACGTCGATCGGTTGCAACGCAGTTACCACTTCGCCATTCAAGCTGACGATGCGGTCGCCCGCCTGCAGCCCCGCCTTGTCTGCCTGCGAACGGCGCTCTACAGCGTTGATGAGTACGCCGGATGTGTAACGTGTTCCTTTCAAAGATCGCAAACGGAATCCAAGCGCCACGCGCTTGATTTCGCCATTCGCGATCAGGCGCTGTACTACGCCACCGGCGTCCGGACCCGGTATCGCAAACGCCAGATCACCACCGACGATCATGCCGCGCGTGTTTACGCCGACGATGCGTCCATTCAAATCCACCAGTGGCCCGCCGGAATTACCGGGAGCGATGGCGGCATCGTGTTGGATCCAGGCGTAGTAACGACCCGTTGGCTCATCGGCGCCCAGGCGATCTTCGTAATCGGCTTCATCATCGAACAGGGAAACCAGCAACCGGCGCGGATTATTGACGACACCGGCACTCATCGAGTTTGACAAACCCCAGGGCGCCCCCATGGCGAGCACGGTATCGCCCGGCGTGAGGTCATCGAGATTATCGGCAAACTTGGCGAACGCAAACGTTTCCGCAGACGGAGGAATGGCCTGCAGAACCGCCAGATCAGAAGCGGTATCGGTCCCGATCAGTCTTGCCGGCAATTCGCGTCCATCGAAAAATACGACGCGAAACGATTTTCCGTTTTGCGTGACGTGTGCATTCGTCGCGATATGCCCTTGCGCGGAAATTACCGTACCGCTGCCGCTGGAAACCGACAGCACCGGCTCGCCCTGCTGATAATCCTGACGCACAGTAAGTATGCTGACGACGACCGGTAAAACGCTGTCGCGCGCCTTTGAGATGCGCAGCGCATCGGAACTACGCTCTATGGTCTGGGCCAATACACAGGGAGAAGAAACTGCAAGCGAAAAAAGAATACAAACCGTGAAACCGCGTAAAGATTTTGAAAGGGGCATAGAAACCTCGTGGACGTAGTTGCAGCATACGCAAACGTTGGTGAAAAAACAGCGTCCGGCCTGCATTTCAAACAAAAAAATCCCGGCCTGGGCCGGGATTTCAATCAATGCCTGAGCACTGCCGACAACATCAATTCAAATCGGGTGCCGCTGCCTCCGGCGAATCGCCGGCAGGTGGCAATTCCGTGCCTGGAATGACATCGAGCGATTCATCGGTATCTTCCAACGCTTCGATGCTTTCGACCGCGATCAGTTTTTCGTTCTCGGCCACACGCATCAGCGTTACGCCCTGGGTATTACGGCCCACCTGCGACACTTCGGAAGCACGCGTGCGCACCATCGTGCCCTGGTCGGAAATCAGCAGGATTTCGTGGGCTTCGGTCAGCTGGATCGCACCGACCAAACGGCCATTGCGTTCGCTGGTTTGCAAGGCGATCACGCCCTGCGTACCGCGGCCTTTTTTCGGGAACGCCGATTGCTCGGTACGCTTGCCGAAACCGTTTTCGCTGGCGGTCAGAATATCGCCCTCGCCTTCGACCACGATCAGGCTCATCACTTTTTCGCCAGTCGACAATTTCATGCCGCGCACGCCGGTCGCAGTACGGCCCATCGAGCGAACACTGACTTCATCGAAACGAACAGCCTTGCCGTTGGAAGCGAACATCATGATGTCACGCTTGCCATCGGTCAGTTGCACATCCACAAGGCCATCGCCTTCATCCAGGCTGATCGCCCAGATGCCGTTCACGCGTGGTCGCGAATACTCGGTCAGCGGCGTTTTCTTCACGGTGCCGTCGCGGGTCGCGAAGAACACGAATTGATCTTCGGTGAACTCGCGTACCGGCAAGACGGCTTGCACTTTTTCGCCTTCTTCCAGCGGAATCCAGTTGATGATCGGGCGACCGCGCGAA
>CAZPCE010000277.1:0-3943 GCA_964584915.1 uncultured Arenimonas sp.
AGTGATGCCCAAGGCTTGGCCTCCTTGGCCGTCAATCATCAAGGCAAGGAAATTCGCGGCAATGGCGTCTCGACCGACATCGTTGAAGCCGCCGCACAAGCTGCGCTGGAAGTCGTCAATCGCATTGAACGCATGTCACCTGGAACACAACAAGCACCAACGAAACTGCAAGGAGCAGCACGATGAAACCCCCTTCGCTTATCTGGCATAACGGCCGCATCAAAGCCTGGCACGAGGCCAGCGTATCGGTTGGTGCACACGCCCTGCACTACGGCTCCTCGGTGTTTGAAGGTGAGCGCGTCTATGCAACACCGGATGGCCCGCAATACTTTCGCTTGAACGATCACACGGAAAGATTGTTTCACTCCGCCCGCGTTTACGATTTGAAAATTCCTTTCACTGCCGAAGAAATCAAACAAGGTAGCGAGGAATTGATCCGCGCTACCGGCTTGAGCAGCGCCTATGTTCGTCCGATTGCGTATCGCTCCGGTTTCACTTTTAGTCTGGCGCCGAATGATGACGTTGCGGTGGATGTCGCGATCATCGCGATTGAATGGGGCAGCATGCATGGTTCGGCCGCATTGGAACAAGGCGTCGATGTTTGCGTGAGTTCCTGGAATCGCGCGGCACCAAACACCTACCCGACCGGTGCGAAGGCCGGCGGCAATTATCTGTCGAGCCAGTTGATCGCCCAGGAAGCTGTAAGAGGCGGCTTTGTCGAAGGCATCGCATTGGCACCCGGTGGATTGTTGAGCGAAGGTGCCGGTGAAAATATTTTCATCGTCAGCAAGGGCAAAATCTACACGCCCTCGGCCGGTGCCAGCATCTTGTGCGGCATCACCCGCGATACCGTTTTCACGCTGGCAAAAACACTCGGCTATGAAGTGGTCGAACAAGCGCTACCACGCGAAATGCTGTATTTCGCCGATGAAGTTTTCATGACCGGCACAGCAGCGGAAATCACGCCGGTGCGTTCGGTGGATAGAAAAACCGTCGGCACCGGCAAGCCCGGTCCCGTGACGAAAGCGCTGCAAAAAGCCTTTTTCGGATTATTCGACGGCAGCACGGCTGATCAATGGTCGTGGCTGACGAAAGTCAATCAGGACGCAATGGCAATGGAGGCAGCGTAATGAAAACATTACTCGACAAAATCTGGGACGCACACCAGGTGCAGGCAGAAACAGAATCCATGCCCGGCATCCTGTATGTCGATTTGCATTTGATCCACGAAGTCACTTCACCGCAAGCCTTTACCGAATTGCGCAACCGTGGCTTGAAACTGCGTCATCCTGAACGCGTATTGGCGACACTGGATCATTCAACTCCGACAACGCCCGCCGATGATTTGGGACAGCAGGTCTATTTCAGCGCCGAAGCCGCCGAGCAAGTCTCTCAACTCGAACGCAACTGCATGCAATTCGGCGTGCAATTGCACGGCTGGAGCAGCGAGCATCGCGGCATCGTGCACGTGATGGGGCCTGAACTCGGTGCTACGCAGCCAGGGATGACGATTGTCTGCGGTGACAGTCACACCTCGACCCACGGCGCGTTCGGCGCACTGGCTTTCGGCATCGGTACCACCGAAGTTGGCCACGTGATGGCAACGCAATGTTTGTGGCAACGCAAACCGAAAAACTTCGCTATTCACGTGAATGGAAAACTAACCGCTGGCGTCAGCGCAAAAGATTTGGCCCTGCACATCATCGGAAAACTCGGCGTCAACGGCGGCACCGGCCATGTGTTCGAATATCGGGGTTCCACGATATCGGCATTAAGCATGGAAGAGCGCATGACGCTCTGCAATATGTCGATTGAAGCAGGGGCCCGCGCTGGTTTGATAGCACCCGATGAAAAAACGTTCGCGTATTTGAAAGGACGCCCGCAGGCACCCAAGGCCGAGGCGTGGGATAAAGCCGTTGCTTACTGGAAGACCTTGCCCTCCGATGCCAACGCGACCTACGACCGCGAACTGCATGTCGATGCCGCCGACGTACGCGCCACCATAAGTTACGGCACGCATCCCGGCATGGTAGTCGCATTGAATGCTTCGGTGCCGGCCGCGAAAGATTTGCAGGAACGTCGGGCATTGGAATACATGCACGTCGATGCCGGCAAACCGATGTTGGGCATGCCGGTCGATCTGGTGTTTCTGGGAAGTTGCACCAATTCCCGCATCAGCGATTTGCGAGCCGCCGCCGATTTATTACGTGACCGGAAAATCGCGAGCAATGTTCGAATGCTCGTAGTTCCCGGCTCGCATGCGGTGAAGCGCGAAGCCGAACGCGAAGGCCTGGACCAGGTGTTTGAAAAAGCCGGTGCCGAATGGCGTGAACCCGGCTGCTCGATGTGCATCGCGATGAATGGCGATTTGGCGCAACCGGGTCAATTAGTCGTGAGTACGAGTAATCGCAATTTCGAAGGTCGCCAAGGCCCCGGTGTTCGCACCGTGCTGGCAAGCCCAATGGTTGCAGCGGCTTGCGCCCTGGCCGGCCACATCGCGGATCCGAATGACTATGCAACAAGTAACGCGGAGGAAGCCGCATGAAAGCCCTGAGTTTTATCCGTTCACGCACGACGGTGTTGAAACACGAAAATATCGATACCGATCGCATCATCCCTGCCCGTTTCCTGACAACCACGGAGCGTAAAGGTTTGGGCCGCTATGCCTTCAACGATTGGCGTTATCAGGCCGATGGTAGTTTGAATCCGGAATTCGAACTGAATAAAAATACTTCGCAAGGTTGCGAAATATTGGTGGCCGGTCGCAATTTCGGTTGCGGCTCTTCCCGCGAACATGCGCCCTGGGCGTTGATGGATTATGGTTTCCGCGCCGTACTCTCGTCCGAAATCGCTGACATTTTCCGAGGCAATTCGTTGAAGAACGGCTTGCTCGCGGTCGTCTTGAAAGAAAGCGAGCATCGCTATCTATTGAATCATCCCGGCATCGAACTTTCGATCGATATCGCCGATTGCACCATCGAAATGCCGGATGGCGGCCGCTTCCGTTTCGAACTGGACGCCTTCAGTCGCGAATGCCTGTTGCAGGGCGTTGATCAACTGGGCTATCTGCAAAAACATCTACCGCAAATCGAAGCCTTCGAAGCACGCCGCGAGGCAATGGCATGAAAGCGACGATTGCATTGTTGCCCGGCGATGGTATCGGCCCTGAAGTAACGAGGGCCGCAGTTGCGATGCTGCAGTCGGTCGCATCGGCCTATCAGCATGAATTTTCCTTCACCGAATACGATATCGGTGGCTGTGCGATTGATCAAACCGGGCATGCATTGCCGGATCGAACCCGAGCCGCCTGCCAAACCGCCGATGCGGTGTTACTGGGTGCTGTCGGTGGTCCGCAATGGGCGAACTCCAAAGTCCGACCCGAACAAGGTTTGCTGGAATTGCGCGCAGCGATGCAGGTGTTCGCTAATCTGCGTCCGGTTCGCGTGCATGCAAGAACATCGAGCCAGTCGCCGATCAAAGCGGAATATTTGAAAGGCGTCGATCTTGTTTTCGTTCGCGAATTGACTGGTGGGAGTTATTTCGGTGCCCGCACGCGTTCCGAAACCAGTGCCAGCGATGTTTGCCGTTACAGCACCGAAGAAATCGAACGCGTTGCACGACGCGGTTTTGAATTGGCTCGCAGCCGTCGCGGGCATTTGACCTCGATTGATAAAGCGAACGTGCTGGAAACTTCGCGTCTATGGCGCGAAACCGTCATTCGCTTATCGGCCGACTATCCCGATGTCACGTTGGAACATCAATTGGTCGATTCGATGGCAATGCTGCTACTGACTTGCCCGGCTCACTACGACGTTCTCGTCACCGAGAATTTATTCGGTGACATCCTGACCGACGAAGCCTCGGTGCTCGCGGGTTCACTGGGTTTGTTGCCATCGGCATCACTCGGTCATGGCACGCGCGGCTTGTATGAACCCATCCACGG
>CAZPCE010000278.1:0-3918 GCA_964584915.1 uncultured Arenimonas sp.
TGGTGCTACATATGTAACTTGAGAGAAGATTTTTTGCTCAACGGGAAGATACATCCAGAACCATGACACGAATATGAACTGGATCACAATCCCGCAAATATGCCTGCAATGGCTGTTGTAAACAGGAAATTCTGACGAGCATTCACTGGTTGCATGACAACCACTTATCGATGCTGTTCTAATGTTCGAGGCGCCAGAACTGGTCGCTCGAAAATCATTGGCGCCAATGATTTTTTGAGAATTGGTAGGCACGATTGGACTCGAACCAACGACCCCCACCATGTCAAGGTGGTGCTCTAACCAGCTGAGCTACGTGCCTGCAAGACCGCTATTTTAGCCTAATCCTGTCAGTGGTCGCAAACCCATTTTGGAAAAAATCCTGATTAAAGGCCAGTCTTGCTCCAGAACTCGTCCGCGCGTCGTTGACCACCCATTGATTTCACAATTTCACGCGTTTTTTGTACTTGCGAGACGTAGTCGCTGTGGGATTTGGTTCGCTCTATGGCAATTGCCAGTGCTTCGCCCGACGGCCCCAATATCGCTTCGACGGCTTTGACTGCGCTGCGCTTGGCGGCTTCCAGATCGAACAATTCGGTCGCAGCGCTCGTGGCACCGGCAGGCGCTGCTACCGACGGCTTTGACGCGGCACCGCCTACGGGAACAATGAAATCATTGCGCCACAGATCTTCCAGCAATGCCACACCATCACCGGGAATTTTGGCCAGCAACAACTCCACCGCACTTTCACCGTCGACCACAATCAGAGCGGTGCGAAGCTTGAACCCCAGGTGAAAAGTCCGATGGTCAATTTCTTCATGGCCCTTGTCGGTCTTGACGAACACCATGCTGGTATCCATTGCCCCTCCGATTTGACTAGTTATGCGGTGGATTCTGCGCGCGCCAAAAACGTGCGTCAACGGCAGCCCCGGTGCATCACGCAGTATTGCGCCCAATCCGCGCGAGCAACTTCCAGCGGCAACCCTGGCCCTTCATTCCAACCGCAGCGAGCGCGCAACGCCCGATGGCGACGAATCAGGCTAGCTGCAATCCTCTAGTACACTCCGTTTTTTGGCGATGTCGACCCGGCCTTTGAAGTTGTAGTACGGTGAAAAATAATTTCTGCCTGATGAGAAAAAATACTGCGGTGCCCTATGTGCGGACTTAGCGGGTTTATTGACCTGTCGCCGACCTGGTCCGATTCCAGTGTTGTGCTTCGCCGGATGAACCGGCGCTTGTCCCATCGCGGCCCGGACGCGGAAGGTTATTTCGAGCAGGGTATTGCCCATCTTGGCCACCGCCGCCTGTCGGTAATCGACATCGAATCTAGCCTGCAACCGATGGCGTCCGCCGACGAGCGTTACACACTGGTGTTCAACGGCGAGGTGTACAACTTTCAAGCTTTGCGTGAAGAACTGCGTGGCGCCGGAAGACATTTTCGTACCCGCGGCGACACCGAAGTCGTGCTGCAGGCGATTGCTGAATGGGGCGACAGCAGCCTGGGCCGATTGCAAGGCATGTTTGCCTTTGCCTGCTGGGATACCGATACCCAATCCCTTTTTGCGGCGCGGGACCATGTCGGGGTCAAGCCTCTCTACTACTATTGGGACGGTGCGTTGTTCGCTTTTGCGTCCGAGCTGAAAGCGCTGCTGGAACACCCTGCGATCTCGCGCGAAATCGACCTGGACGCACTCGGCCTGTATCTGGAATGTCAGTACATCCCGACACCGCTCACTATCTACAAAGGTATTCGCAAACTGCCGCCGGGCCACGCGTTGCGGCTGAAAAAAGGCGAGCTGGAAATCTGGCCGTACTGGAATCTGGACTACCGTCAAAAGCCGGATTGGGATGAGGCCGAATCTGCCCGTCGGTTGGACGTTGAATTGCGCCGATCAGTCGAGTCGATGCTGGTTTCCGACGTTCCGCTGGGAGCATTTGTCAGCGGCGGTGTGGATTCCAGCGTCATCGCCGCGCTGATGACCGATATCACCGGCAAACCGATCGATACCTTCAACCTCGGATTCCTGCACGAGGACCAGTCGCGCGACACCAGCCAGAGTGAACACGAAGAGGCAGCGGCCGTCGCCAGGCACATCGGCGCTCGGCATCACGCACTGATGGTCACCCCATCAGACGTGCTGGGCGCATTCGACAGCTGGGTTGACGTATTTGATGAGCCGTTTGGCGACCAAGCCGCGTTGCCGACCATGCTGCTGTCCCGTCTGACCCGCCAAAGCGTCACCGTGGCGTTGACCGGCGAGGGCGCCGATGAACTGTTTTCCGGCTACGCCAATTACCGGAAGCGGGTTCGCGAGGAAGAAATCACGGCGATACTGGGCAGCCGCTTTTCGCCACTGCGCGCGATGGTGCCGCTGATGCCGGCGTTATGGCAGAAGGATCGCATCGTCAAGGCAATCGGACTGCCGCTGGCACAGCGCTACGCCACCATTCCGAATCTGTTTGACCGATCCACTCACCCGGCATTGTTTTCGGACTCGTTGCTGGCGGCACAGCGCACACATATTGCCGACTATGCCGAAGCATTCTTTAACCGGTGTAACTCGGCCAGTTATCTCGAAAAAATCATGAACGTCGATATGCGGCTGTGGCTACCCGATGATCTGTTGACCAAGGTGGATCGCGCGACCATGGCCTATTCACTCGAGGCGCGGGTGCCCTACCTCGATCACAAGTTCATCGAATTTGTCGCGCAACTACGGCCGGAACTCAAACAGCACGGCAAGACCACCAAATACCTGCTGAAAAAAGTCGCCGAAAAGTACTTGCCGCGCGACATCATCTACCGCAACAAACAGGGATTCGTCATGCCGCTTACCCAGTGGCTGGAAGGCGGACTAAAGCCGCGAATGGAACATGCTCTTTCTGCGGGTGGCCTCGATCGGCGGGGGTTGTTTCGGCGTGGCGCCCTGCAACGGGTGCTGGGTGAACACCGGCGCGGCCGAAGCAACCATGCCGGCCGCCTGTGGGCACTGACCGTGCTGGAACTCTGGTTCGAACGCTACCAGCCCGACTTCCGGCTTGACTGACCGGAAAACTCAAGCACTGGCGCGGTTTCCCAGCCACTTTTACCCGGGAAGCCGCGCCAGTGCTTGCGTTTGCCTTGCGCGAAAACGCATGTTGTGTCCCCATGCCCCCGCAAAACCCCTGGGCCCGCCGCTAGGCGTCGATGTTGCCGGCTATGAAACGTTTGATCGCCGCCGCATCCGGATCCATCAACTCGAACCGCTGCGGCAAAGCTTCCATCCCGGTAAACGCAGCCGGTCTGGCCGGCTTGCGACCAAGCGCCTCAACCATGCTCGCTTCGAATTTCGCCGGCAATGCGGTTTCAAGGCAGACCATTGGTACACCCGGCTCACGATGCTGCAGTCCCACCTTCAGCCCGTCTGCTGTGTGGGTATCAATTTCGACCTGATATTTGTCCCAGATCGCGCGGATGGTGGCAATGCGCTCTGCGTGCGTACTGCGACCGGACACGAACCCAAACGCCGGCATGCGCTTCCAGATATCGGCACATTCGGCGACGTCGAATCCGCCCTCATGTTCGACCTTGCGCATCAATTCGCGCACCGCCGCCGGATCGCGCCACAACAGGTCATATAGAAAACGCTCGAAATTAGACGCTTTCGATATATCCATTGAAGGGCTCGACGTCTGGTGAGTTTCGGCTGATGCACGTGGCCGATATCGCCCAGTCCGGAAGAATTCATCCAGGACGTCATTCTCATTGGTTGCTACCACCAGGCAGCGGATCGGCAGCCCCATCATGCGGGCAATATGGCCGGCCAGGACATTGCCAAAATTGCCGGATGGCACCGCGAATGAAACCTTTTCCTCATTCGACGACGTCACCGCGAAGTAGCCCTTGAAGTAGTAAACCACCTGCGCCACGATTCGACCCCA
>CAZPCE010000279.1:0-3880 GCA_964584915.1 uncultured Arenimonas sp.
CATCCTGGAGCTTGTTCGGACAACTTTGGCCAGCCGGACAAGTGTTGGCCAATGCAATGTCGGTGATTCCGATTGCCGGTCGGCGCATCCTGGAAATCGGCTGCGGGTTGGGGCTCTCGAGCCTTGTGTTGCAAAGGCGTGCGGCCGACATTACCGCGAGCGACCATCATCCGCTGGCCGCTTCATTCCTGAAACACAACGCCGACATCAATTTCCTGAAGCGTCCGGCCTATGTCGATCTATCCTGGAAAAAACCGCATGCGACACTGGGGCTATTCGACCTGATTATCGGCAGCGATATTCTTTACGAACGTGACCACGCTCAGATGCTTTCGGAATTGATTTTGCGGCATGCAAAACCGGCCGCTGAAATAATCACGACCGATCCGGGGCGCGGCGTGAGCGCGGCATTCAGTCGCGCGATGCTGGCCCAGGGTTTTGATATCGTGGAAACCCGCTGCAAATTCAATGAGGCCGATGTTTCTCCGTTTCGCGGACGCCTGATCAGTTATTTGCGGAACTAGCGGAATAGTGTTGGCGTTACACCGGTGTCTCGGACTCAGCAATTGGCATATTTCCAATGACGCGACTTGCCTTCGCTCAGCATCTCGATACTGGAGGCGATTCTTTTTTCCGCCGTTTCTTCTCGCTTGGCTTCCAGAATCCATTCGACGTATTCGCGACGGTGGCTGGGGCTGAAATTTTCGAAGGTCGCTTTTGCTTTCCTGTTTTTTGCCAGGGCTTTCAGAAAAGCTTCCGGCGGCACCAGCTCGGGTCTGGGGATGCGTTTCGGTTTTGGCACGGCGCTCGCGGGCGCCGGATTGTCGTTGATCGCCATCGCCTGCTTGATCAGACGCTTCAGCACGGCTTTGGCAGGCAAGTCCTTCACCTGCCTGATGCAGCCGAAATCGCCCATCGCGGCGCCGGGATTTCCGCTCAGCCCGTCCATTTGCTTTGCTTTCCAGAAACCGAACGTGCAGTGCTGCTTGAAGCTGGCCATCCCGCACAACATGCCGTGATACATGAAATGCGGAAAACCCCATTTGATCGTTTCTTCCACTTCCGGGCAGGCCTCGTGCACAACCGCACGCAAGTGTTCGAGAATCGGACGGGCAAACTCGGCCGAGTTTTCGATATAGGCATCGATGCGTTTGTCGCGACTACCCATGGCAATTCTCCCGGGGGAATATGGCCGTGAATCTAGCGCAAATAAACCCCCGAAGAAAGTCGTTATGGGATCGTTCTTTAGGCGCGAAAATCCCGCAGCCTGTCGCGCCTGAAGGCGCTCCTACGTGCATGCAATCAACGCGCCATCAGGAAATACAATAAATTATTCTGGAAATAGGGATTGTTGACCAGAAACTCGTGCTGCGCGCAAAGGAAAAAACTTTGTCTTAGCGGCAGAAACGTATATTGGCTGGCGTCCTGCGAATCACGCGTGACCAGACCGTCGCCGGGCGCCATCATCAGATAGTCGTAGTCGATGCCGGGTACTTTATTCACGACCTCTTTCGCCTTGAACGCGAGAAACTGCTTGCCGTCGGCTTCATCCAGCACGGCGTGGCTTGCGGTCAATTTGCAATCGCCGCCAAAAGCCGCCATCCGGATTCCTTCGCTGTTGAAAGGCGTGGTCAATGCCGCCTGGAAACGCTCGGCACGCTGAAGGTGGCCGGCGAAGGTTTCTTGCAAAACCGTTTGTCTTGCCTTGGCTTCATCGGGTGTCTTGCTCTGCTTTTCCAGCATTTTCAGGAACTCGGGCGAATATACCGACCACTGGTTTGCACGCCACAACTCCGGATCGTAGATGTTGATCGTCGTCGGCTTGCCGTGCGTGTCCAGAACGCTTTGTGTAATCGGGCTCGGCAATGCCTGAAACGGCGTTTCGAAACTGGCCAGCACTTCGACCGGAATCAGGCGGAGGCCGAGGCGAAATCCGCGAAGCAGGCGTTCAAGACTGGTCACCGAGCCAAGGTTCGGCGTACCGAGCAATACGACGCGCCTGACCCGTTTGGCGCCTTCGTGCCACTGGGTAAAATTTTTCTGCTCCAGCACATCGTTCGGCCCGTAGCGCAAATAATAATTGGTCAACAGGCCGCCATTACTGTGCGCGATGATATCCACGCGAAGATTCGGATCGTTGTAGTCTTTTCTTATCTGGTCGATGAATTCGTGCAGATGTTTGACGGCGGTGACGTTGTCGCGTCGCCAATCATAGATGAAGGTGTAGTAGCGCCGTTTTTGCGTGCCAACCGCTTGCCCCGGCACGCTGCCGACGAATTCGCCGTCGCGCTCGAGCACATTGGTCAGCGCGCCGTAAAAATCGATGCCGGCCAGATCGCTCAGAATCCTGCCGGGCACAAGATTGTCGCCTGCCGTGGAAACCGGGCTTACCGTCAGCTCCTGGTAATCGCTCAATGCCATCGCGCGCGCCGAGCGTGGATAAAATTCTTCACCCGTGGCTTTATCGACCAGCGTCGAACCCATCAAGCCATGGATGATGATGATCGGCGGCTGCGACGTATTTTGCACTTCACGTGCGTACAGGCGTTTCAGATCCGGCTTGGTGGTAACGCAAGCACTCAAGGCAAGAACGAGAAAAACCGGCAATAACCGGAAAAATAATTTGCTCATCCGCCTATGATAAAACGCGACTCCGGTTTGCGATACCTACCCTTTGGTACGGTACTTTCGGCTACGAGTCAAAGTACAATGAAATCCTGCTATTTCCCTATCGCACCCTACCGGGCTTGTTATGACTACTTCGAAAGGCAAACTTTACCCCAATGCCGATGCGGCGCTGGCCGATTGCATCCGCGACGGCATGACCATCATGTCGGGCGGCTTCGGCCTCTGCGGCATTCCGGAATACTTGATTACCGCGCTGCGTGATTCGGGTGTCAAAAACCTGACCTTCATTTCCAATAACGCCGGCGTCGACGATTTCGGCCTCGGCCTGTTATTGAAGACGCGCCAGATCTCGAAAATGATTTCCTCCTACGTCGGTGAAAACAAGGAATTCGAACGGCAGTATCTTGCGGGCGAATTGCAGCTGGAATTCAATCCGCAGGGCACGCTGGCCGAACGCATCCGGGCCGGTGGCGCCTGCATTGCCTGCTTCTACACCAAGACCGGTGTCGGCACGCTGGTCAGCGAGGGCAAGGAAGTGCGCGAATTCAACGGCGAAAAATACGTGCTGGAAACCGGGCTGGTCGCCGACCTTTCCATCGTCAAGGCATGGAAGGCCGATACCGAAGGCAATCTGATCTATCGCAAGACCGCACGCAATTTCAATCCGATGATGGCGACCGCCGGAAAAATCACGATTGCCGAAGTCGAGGAAATCGTCGAAGCCGGACAACTCGATGCCGACAGCATTCATACGCCGGGCATTTTCGTGCAACGCATGATCGTCAATGCCGCCTATAAAAAACCGATTGAACAACGCACGGTACGCAAAAGGGAGATTGCATAATGGCCTGGTCACGCGACGAGCTGGCGCAACGCGCCGCGAAGGAACTACGCGACGGTTTTTACGTCAATCTTGGCATCGGCATTCCGACCCTGGTGGCCAACTTCATTCCCGAAAACATGAAAGTCGTACTGCAATCGGAAAACGGCATGCTCGGTATGGGCCCGTTCCCTTACGAAGACGAAGTCGATCCGGACCTGATCAATGCCGGCAAGCAAACGATCACGCAATTGCCGATTTCTTCGTATTTTTCGTCCAGCGATTCTTTCGCGATGATCCGCGGCGGCCATATCGACCTGTCGATTCTTGGCGCGATGGAAATTTCCGAAAACGGCGACATCGCCAACTGGATGATTCCCGGCAAGATGGTCAAGGGCATGGGCGGCGCGATGGACCTGGTCGCCGGCGTCA
>CAZPCE010000280.1:0-3878 GCA_964584915.1 uncultured Arenimonas sp.
TCAGTCTAGCCCGACTGGCGTTAAAAGCCGAGGGTTTTCAGTATTTCCCATTCTATTTTCATGGGCAAGCCTGCGGCTGCAAAAATTTGCAAACTCCGGGCAAACAAAAACCCCGCTGTTGAGCGGGGTTTTCGATGGATCCAGCGAAGCCCGAGGGCTTCGGCAAAGCGGATTAACGCTTCGAGAACTGGGTCGCGCGGCGAGCTTTGTGCAAGCCGACTTTTTTACGTTCCACTTCACGGGCATCGCGGGTCATGAAACCGGCTTTGCGCAGTTCTGGCTTCAGGGTGTCATTGTATTCAACCAATGCGCGGGCGATACCCAGACGGATAGCGCCGGCTTGGCCGGTGATGCCGCCGCCTTCAACCGTAACGCTAACATCGAACTTGTCCGTCATTTTGGTCAGTTCCAGTGGTTGGCGGACGATCATGCGGGAGGTTTCGCGACCGAAGAATTCTTCAATCGAACGACCGTTGATGACGATTGCACCCTTGCCCGAACGCAGGAAAACGCGAGCGGTGGAGGATTTGCGACGGCCGGTGCCGTAATTTTGCGAAGTTGCCATGAGTTATCCTAAAGCCTTAAAAGTCCAGCACTTGAGGCTGCTGGGCGGTATGCGGATGGTTTGGACCTGCATAAACCTTGAGCTTGCTGTACATGGCACGACCCAGCGGATTCTTGGGCAGCATGCCCTTGACGCCGGTTTCGATGACACGCTCAGGATGCGCATTCATGGCTTGACCCAGGGTTTCGGACTTCATGTTGCCGATGTAACCGGTAAAACGGTAATACATCTTGTCTTGAAGCTTTTTGCCGGTCACGGTGATTTTGTCGGCATTGATTACAACAAGGTAATCGCCCGTATCAACGTGCGGGGTATAGACGGGTTTGTGCTTGCCGCGTAAGCGACGAGCAAGTTCTGTGCACAAGCGACCGAGGGTTTTACCGCTGGCATCAACCACATACCAGTCTTGCTTAACAGTCTCAGCCTTGGCGCTAACGGTCATGTTCTTCATGACGGCTCCAAAGGAAAAATTGGGTGAATAAGAAGCGGAATTGTAACCATCCCGCGCGTTCAGCGCAAGCCCACCCCAGCTGTCAAAACAGGCCGTGTTAGGATTTTGCCAATGGCAAAGCCTTTTTCGACCTCCAATAACGCCTCTGACATAGCCCGGTTGGCCGATCGCTGCGTCCAGTGCGGCCTGTGTCTGCCGCATTGCCCCACGTATCAGCTGGATCGCTCCGAAGCCGAATCTCCACGTGGGCGCATAGCATATATGAAAGCGCTGGCTACCGGACAAATTATGGCGACTGATGCCGGGGACCGTCATCTGGACCATTGCCTGGGCTGTAGCCGCTGTGAATCCGCCTGTCCGGCGAATGTCGAATACGGCGATTTACTGGATTTGGCGCGCGAGCAGCAATATACGCGCAAAACACCTCCCCACAAACTGGGGCTGATGGCCGGATTATTGACCAGTCCCGGACTCCTCGTGGTCGCAGGGGTGCTTGGAAGAGTCACGGGACGATTGCCCGCCCTGCCAAGCGCTGCCATCCCGAAAGAATTGGCGAAGACCGTTGAGACCAGCAAAGTTGCCATTTTTACCGGCTGCATTGCCAGTGCGTACGAGGCAAACACACGACTTAACCTGCAGAAGATACTGACTGAACTCGGTTTTTCGGTGGAGCCTGCCACCGGACAGACCTGTTGTGGCACCGCATCGGCCAGTCTTGGCGACCGTCAAACGACTGATTCACTCGCCGAAAAAAACCGTATCGCTTTCGACAACGGCATTACCGTACTTAGCTTGGCGACTGGCTGCCACGAGCAACTTTCGCGCAGCCTGCAGGACCGAAACAAAGTCATCGACGCACTCGATTTTATTTTCCAGCGGTCAGACAAACTGAAATTCAAGGCATCCGGCAAGAAAATCGCGCTGCACATCCCCTGCAGCCAATCGACCATCGTTAAAAGCGACCAAGCTGTGCGGAAACTGCTGGCGATGATTCCCGGGCTGGAAATCCTGGAACTGCCGGATCGAGGCTGCTGTGGAGCGGCCGGCCTGCATATGCTTGCCGAACCGGAAAGAGCCAATCGATTGCGCACACCACTGATTGAAAAAATTCACGAAGCCGAGGTTTCCGAATTGCTATCGTGCAATATCGGTTGTCGTTTGCACATCGCCAATGGGCTTAAAATACCGGTGCGGCATCCGATCGATTTCCTGGCGGAACATCTAGCATGAGCGAACGTCATTTCAGTTTTTTCGACAAGGCCATCATCCAGGCGCAACGTGCGATGAGCACCAGCCTGGGCAATGCATTTTCCGAACGCGAATATCCGGCGGAAAACACCTTGCACGGCATCTTGAATGATGAAGAGCAACGCCATGCTGCCGGCTTGATGCGGATCAACCATACCGGCGAAGTCTGTGCTCAGGCACTCTACGTTGGACAAGCGGCCGTGGCTCGGGACGAAGATACGCGAAAACAATTGCTCGATGCCGCCCAGGAAGAACAGGACCATCTCGCCTGGTGTGCCGACCGCCTGCGTGAACTCGACGCCAAACCCAGCATTTTCAACCCTATCTGGTATGCCGGCAGTTATACGATCGGCTTGGCGGCTGGCTTGCGCGGTGACGGTTGGAACCTTGGCTTTGTAGTGGAAACCGAACGCCAGGTTGAAGCGCATCTTGAAGAACACCTGGAAACCCTGCCGCCTTCCGATGCGCGTAGCCGCGTCATCCTGAAAAAAATGAAGGAAGACGAAGCCCGGCATGCCGACCATGCAGAGCAAGCGGGCGCCCGCAAGTTGCCGCAGCCGATTCCCAGAATCATGGCGCTGACGTCATCGATCATGAAAGCGGTGGCATATCGTTTATAGGGGCGCTTGCTTGCTGCGCCCTGTCTTACATCGTTGAAAACTTTGGGCGTAGCAAGCACCCCTACAAAAAAACCGCCTCTCGGCGGTTTTTTATTTCAAACAATACAATGCAAAATCAATCGATCAAATTACGGCCATGGAACAGTTCGGCGATCTCGCGACGTAATTGCATTTCGATCCGCTGGCGATCCTTGAAGCTCAGATTTTTCGCCTTTTCTTCAAACAGGTACGTGTCCAGATCGAAATCCTTCAAATGCATCTTGGTGTGGAACAGGTTTTCCTGATAAACGTTGACGTCGATCATTTCGTATTTATCACGCGAAGATTTCGACAGGTAATCCTGGATCGAATTGATCTTGTGGTCGATGTAATGTTTCTTGCCTTTCACGTCGCGGGTAAAACCGCGGACACGGTAATCCATCACCACGATGTCGGAGTCGAAACTTTCGATCAGGTAATTCAATGCCTTCAGCGGCGAGATGACGCCGCAAGTGGCGACATCGATATCGGCACGGAAAGTCGCAATGCCATTATGCGGATGTGTTTCCGGATAGGTATGCACCGTGATGTGGCTTTTGTCGAGATGGGCAACCACGGCATCGGAAATCAGATCCTTGCCGGCGGCCTTCTTGTCGATCACCGGCTCTTCGGAAATCAGGATCGTCACCGAAGCGCCTTGCGGGTCGTAATCCTGACGCGCGACGTTCAGGATGTTTGCACCGATGATATGCGCCACTTCCGTCAGGATTTGCGTGAGTCGCTCTGCGTTGTACACCTCGTCGATATACTCGATATAGCGTTGGCGCTGCTCTTCGGACACTGCATAACAGATGTCATAAATATTGAAACTCAATGACTTTGTAAGGTTGTTGAAGCCTTGCAATCGTAAGCGCGGAAGCGGCTTGACCACGGCGGTGCCCTCCAGGGGCGAGTTGACTAAGGGGCGCATTATCGGGCAAAAGACCCGGCGGGGGAACCTTTTCAATTTTTAACA
>CAZPCE010000281.1:0-3867 GCA_964584915.1 uncultured Arenimonas sp.
AAAACATCGAGACGTTTGATAGCGGTTTCGAACCTGCCGCTGCGGTTTTTTCAAAACTGGCACTTGGGGAGTTGGCGCCAAGCCTGGTCGAAGGCGGCCGCAAATGGTGGATCGCCGAAATGCGCGATGAAAAATCCCTGCGAGATTTGCAGCCTGATCATGTGGCCATTACCGCTTTGTCAAAGGCCAGCGACAGCATGGGCTTATGCGTTTTCTCACGCTGCAAGGATCAGGATTATCAGTTGGCGGTGCGCGCGTTTGCACCGGCATTCGGCATCAAGGAAGACCCCGCCTCCGGCGCAGCCAACGCGACCATCGCGGCCTATTTGCTCGATAGCGGCGCACTTGAAAGCATCGGCCACAATTACCGCGTGAGCCAGGGTCGCGAGATGGGGCACGATGCCACCATTGATTTGCGCGCGGAAAAACAGGACGACATCTGGGTTGGCGGCGAATGCCAGACCGTGATCAATGCCACCATGAACTGGATCGACTGAAATGACCACGACAATGACCAGACGCTTTTTGCAATGCGATGTCTTCGCCGATTACGCCGGTGCCGGCAATGGATTGGCCGTCGTGCTGGACGGCGAAAACCTAAGTACCGAACAAATGCAGGCATTCGCGAAATTCACCAATATGTCGGAAACCACTTTCGTATTGCCAACAACAAAGGCAGAAGCAAGTTATCGCGTGCGTATTTTCACGCCGGTTTCCGAAATGCCGTTCGCCGGCCACCCGAGCGTCGGCACTGCCCATGCTGTTCTGGAATCAGGCCTCGTGAAAGCAGTCGATGGCAAACTCGTTCAAGAGTGTGCGGCTGGCTTGTTGCCGATGACGGTTCAAGGTGACGAAAAAGATCGCTGCATTTCGGTCCGCGCACCGCGCGGAAAAATCATTCCGCACGATGCCGATGTTCAAACATTGTTGGATGAAGCAACCAAAAACATGAGTTTGGGCGAATTACCTCCGACTCTGGTGAACAACGGTCCGCAATGGTGGTGCGTTGAACTGGCTGATGAAGCTGCCGTTCGCGAACTACGTCCATTGCTGAAGGAAATCGCGGCATTGACTCAGGCAAGCCGTTCGGTCGGTCTATCCGTTTTTGCGCGGGCGAACTCACCCGAATATCTGTTGGTAGTCAGGGCCTTTTGCCCCGCCGACAGCATTCCCGAAGACCCCGTCACCGGCAGCGCCAATGCGGCCATCGCCGCCCTGATGCATGAAAGCAAGGCACTCGGAAAAACGGGAAACCTCTACACGGCGAGCCAGGGTCATGAAGTTGGCCGCGACGGTTTCGTGCAAGTTCGCGTTGATGATGATGGCGAAGTCTGGATTGGCGGAAAAACCCAGACCGTTATTGAAGGCAGCTTGAGCTGGGATTGATTCGCTTCCGTAGGAGCGCCTTTAGGCGCGATAAATCTGGCGTGATTTATCGCGCCTAAAGGCGCTCCTGCAAAAAACAAAGGAGCCGTCAGGCTCCTTTGTTTTTATATGGATACGAAAATAAATCAATAACGCGAATAGTCGTTTCCGCGATCGTTGTAGCCGATTTCATTGCCGTCCGCTTCCACGTTCACGCGAACGCGGATATTGCTGCCGGGATGGTAGTCGGTCGTAGTGGTATAGGTTTGACCATGGTATTCGAAGGTCACACGATAGCCGGTGACACGGGCATCATCGTAACGGTTGTCGTAGCGATCATGATCGTAACGGTCCTGGTAGCGTTCGTTGACATAGCGATCGCGGCCATATCGATAATCACGGCTCTCGTCATAGCGATTGTTCTCGTAGCCGTAACCGTAGTTGTCGTCGTTCACCATGCGGCAACGTAAGCGGCCATTCGGCTCCGTGTAATAGCCGTTGCCATAGCCATCGTTTCGCGAATCGTACCGGTTATTGGAATAACGATAATTGTCGCGGCGATTGTCTTGCGCATCGCGCACAATGGCATAGCCGAGAATGGCACCTACCGCCGTCGCAGCACGGCGGCCATCGCCATCACCGACATGGTTGCCGATGGCGGCACCCAATACACCACCGAGAACCGCATTGGTGTTGTTGCCGAAACCACTGTTTCCACGACGGTAACTGTTGTTATAGCGATTATTGCCATAACGATTGCCGTAGCGATTATTTCCGCGCGAAGAAACCACCCAGCATTCGCGGCGCGATTGCGAATAGTACTGGTCGATGATCGGATCGACGCTGATTACACGTGCAGTGTCGTAGCGCACGCCATTATTGGCATAGGAGTCGTTGTACTCATAACCGGAACGGTAACCACCTTGATCGTAATAATCGTCGGCGAAAGCGGCGCCCGAGAGCGCGGTAGATGCAAATGCCAAGGCAGTCAGGGCAAGACGTTTCATATTCCACTCCAAACGCCGGATTGGCGTGATGCGCACATTACGGCGATGGAAATTAAACATTCCTGAATTGAATGCTATCGAAAAATCCTGTTCAGGAAAGCGACAGCCTGCAATGAGCACTGCATTGCAGTTCTGCCTAGCAGGGGGCCGACATGACTGGCTTCCGGCAGATTGATAAACGCCGCGTTCAGGCTTTCGGCGAAATTTTTAGTCAATGCAAAAGGTACATCGAAGTCCTGTGCGGAAGCCATCACGAGCAACGGACATGAAGGCATGACGATATCAACGCCTGCCAACGCGGCATTCATTACTGCACCGGATTCATCATGCCAATGTCGAAACGCATAAAGGCAGGTCATGTCGTCGCAATCGAACAAGGCACGACGCGTGCCCTGCAAACTCGCATTTGACTGCCAGGGAATAACCGCCGGATATTTTTCCCGTATCGGCATTTGCGTATGCCAGGGCGCCGGCGGCATAGGGTTGATCAACACAACGGCATCTGCCTGCCCGGCATTCATTAATGCCAATAAACCACCAAGACTTGCACCGATGATTATTTTCGGCGAATTCATCAGTGACAGATGTTGTCGTACTTGGCGGCGATAATCTTCCAGCGAGGTCTTCGCCAAACCATTTTCCGATGGCAATAAATCAGGCGCATGCACTGTGAAGCCATGCGCCTGAAATAGGCGGGTCCAGACATTCCATTCCCAGCCGCCGCCACCGGCGCCATGCAGGAACAGCACTTCCGGTTTAGACAAGCGTGGCGTCCATCGTGACCGGCACGGCGAGCGCACGCGAAATCACGCAGCCGGCTTTTGCCATATTGGCGATTTCGGTGAACTGTTCTGCGCTGATACCCGGCACGTCGCCGGATACGATCAGATGCACGCCGGAAACCGTCGGGCCCGGGTCATTGCCCATTTCCATGTTCACTTCGGCACGGGTTTCGATTTTGTTGGCCGTGAAGCCTGCTTTCCCCAATACCAGCGACAAAGCCATGCTGAAACAGCCAGCATGCGCAGCCGCCAGCAGCTCTTCCGGATTGGTACCTTTTTCATCGCCGAAGCGGGTCTTGAAAGAATAATTCTGGTCGGCAAACAAGCCGCTTTGCGGTGTGCTCATCGCACCTTTGCCGCTCATCAAATCACCTTCCCAACGTGCAGCTGCAATACGTTTAAAGCCCATGGCGGTTCTCCGGTCAAATTGACGTTTAGTTTAAACCCATTGACCTATGGTTGTGGGAAGAGAAAACTACACCTCCGGCTCTGCCGGAATCGCCATGACCGACGCGCGACTCGGGGCCGCAATCCCGCCCCCTGCCCTCCACGCCAGCCATGACGCCCTTCGACTGAAAAGGAGAATTGGCATCATGTCTTACATCACTGCCCAAATCAGAAACTTGGCCCTGGCAGGCCACCCAGGCACCGGCAAAACCACCTTATTCGAAGCCCTGCTGCATGCCGGTGGCGCAATACAAACGGCAGGCAGC
>CAZPCE010000282.1:0-3857 GCA_964584915.1 uncultured Arenimonas sp.
CGGAAATATTCGTGGTCGGCGATTTGGCGAGCGTTATGCAAGCCAATGGCCAGCCGGTTCCGGGCACCGCGCCTGCCGCAAAGCAAATGGGTGCGTATGTTGCGTCGATGATTCGTGCGCGTTTATCGAACAGGTCTGCAGGTACTTTCAAATATCGCGATTACGGCAATCTTGCGACCATTGGCCGCATGGCGGCAGTAGTTGATCTGGGCAGAATAAGATTTTCCGGCTTGTTCGCCTGGTGGTTCTGGCTGGTCGCGCATTTGTTTTTCCTGATCGGGTTCCGCAACCGTATCGTCGTATTGATGGACTGGGCCTGGTCGTATTGGACCTATCAGCGTAACGCGAGAATTATCGGCAGTGATAGTGATCGCGACAAATAAAAACGGCTCCTTTCGGAGCCGTCTTCTTTTTTGATGATTGCGGAAAATCAGGCGGCAAACAGCGCTTTGATTTTCTTCAGCGCATTGGCTTCCAGCTGGCGGATACGCTCGGCCGACACGCCGTATTCTTCCGCCAATTCCTGCAAGGTGGCTTTGGGTTCACCCAGAAAACGACGCTTCAGAATATCGCGCGAACGCTCATCGAGCCGGCCCATGCCTTCGCGAAGAATTTCCAGCTGGTTGTCTTCGTGGTCGTCATGTTCAAACGCCAACGCCGGGTCGGCATGATACGCCTGCAAAAATGCACCTGGTGATGGCGGGCGATGATCGTTATCGTCATCATCCGGCGCATCGAAACCGATATCGCGACCTGACAAACGCGATTCCATTTCGCGCACTTCGCGTTCGGAAACATTCAGGTCTTTTGCAATCGCGGTCACTTCGGCCGCATTCATCCAGCCCAGGCGTTTTTTCGACTTGCGCAGATTGAAAAACAATTTGCGTTGCGCCTTGGTGGTGGCAACTTTCACGATGCGCCAGTTGCGCGGGATGAATTCATGCATTTCTGCACGCACCCAATGCACGGCAAACGACACCAAACGAACTCCTTGATCGGGATCGAAGCGTTTGATCGCTTTCATCAAGCCGATATTGCCCTCCTGAATCAGGTCGCCCATGCCCAAGCCGTAGCCTTGATAGCCACGCGCCACATGCACGACGAAACGAAGATGCGACATCACCAGATATTTGGCGGCATCGAGATCTTCGGTTTCGCGCAGACGGCGAGCGAGAGCCTGCTCTTCTTCAACAGTCAAAACCGGAATGCGATTGACCGCACTGATGTAAGCATCGAGTGAGCCCAAGGCGCTGGGAATCATGTTCATCGAAGCTGGCATGGCGGCGACTAAAGCAGTGGATGTCATAGCGTTCTCTTTCATGAGTAGGATTTTAGCACTCGCCAGCTTTGAGTGCTAAAGCTCGGGGTAGTTCCATAGCGTTGCATAGATGCAACGCCGGGCTTCCTTGGCCATACAAAAGAAATGGGGTGTGCTTCCCGCGATTCAAGGGTAGTTAACTATTTGTTTTTATTGGGTTCTGTCAAGAAAGCCGAATCACGTCATCCAATAATGCGGCTGCCGTGACCTCGGCGCCGGCTCCCGGACCCTGAATGACGAGTGCATTGTCAGGATACCGGTCGCTCCAAATCGCCACCCGGTTATCGCAGCCCGAACCATTGGCCAGGGCGTCATCGGGAGCCAGCTCTTCCAGTCCGATGCTGGCTTCGCCGCCCTGGCTCAATCGCGCGATAAAACGCAGGCGCCGGCCGACTCGGTGTGCGGCGAGAAAACGTGCACGCAGCGGCGCATCCAGTGATTCCAGTTGCGAGTCGACTTCGTGCAAGTTTGCGTTGGCCAATGCCGGTGGCAACAAGGACTCGACTTTTATTGCGTCGACTTCGAGTGCATAACCGGCCGTGCGGGCAAGGATCAGCAATTTGCGTTTGACGTCCTGTCCGGATAAATCGATGCGTGGATCCGGTTCGGTATAACCGAGGCTGCGCGCTTCGCGAACGAAAGAAGAAAACGGACGCATGCCATCGTAATTATTGAAAAGCCAGGCCAGCGAGCCCGACAAGATACCGGCGATGCCATGAATGTTGTCGCCGCCGTTTCGAAGTTCGCGCAGGCTACGCAACAGGGGGAGGCCTGCCCCTACTGTCGCTGCATCGCCATAATTTTTTATTTGATGGTTGATGATCTGGAACGATGTCAGATTGCCGCCGGTACCGGCTTTGTTCGCGGTCACCACTTTGAAGCCGGAGGCCAGCCATCTGGAATGCCATCCGGCGACTTCTTCGCTGGCAGTGGCATCGATGATGATCCCGGCATAACCAAGGGTGCGTGCAACCTGTTCCAATGTGTCCGGCGCATTGTTTGCCAAATCTTCCGGAACCTGGCTCGGGTCCAGGCCAAGAAAATCACGAAGGCTGTGTCGGGTATTGCTAACCTGCACAAGGCGAAAGTTTTTTGCCTGCTGCGTTTTTTGAAAACGCGCAAGCCGGGATAAAAAGGCACTGCCAACGGTACCGGTACCGAGCAATGCAAGCGTGGTTTGTTTTGCGAGTGGCGAGACGTTGGCGGAGGTATTGACCAGGCTCATGCCAATGCCTCGGTGCGCTTCTTTTCCTGCAAGGCAACAACGCGATCAAGCGCTGCCTGCAAATCGCTTTGCCAATCTTCCAGTACTTCGATACCGATCGAAAGGCGCAGCAATCCATCGCCGATACCGGCAGCGGTGCGCGCTTCAAGGCTCATTGCCGCGTGTGTCATCGTGGCCGGATGAGCGACCAGACTTTCAACGCCACCCAAAGATTCGGCCAAAGTGAAACATTCCAGTCCGTCGAGAAATGCCTGCACGCCTGCAATGCCGCCTTCGATTTCCACGCTCAGCATGGCACCGAAACCTTTTTGCTGGCGCGCGGCGAGTGCGTGACCGGGATGCGACAACAGACCCGGATAATGCACGGCAGTTACCGCAGGATGCGCCTGCAATTGTTCGGCGATGCCGATTGCGTTTTCCTGATGCACGCGAAGACGCGCGTCGAGCGTGCGCAAACCGCGCAACGTCAGAAAGCTGTCGAACGGGCTACCGGTCAAGCCAAGTGCGTTCGCCCACCAGACCAATTGTTCGTGCAGTTCTTTGGTATTCGCGATGACCGCGCCACCGACGACATCGCTATGGCCATTGATATATTTCGTGGTGGAATGCACGACCAGATCGGCACCGAGCGCGATAGGCGTTTGCAGTGCGGGCGATAAAAACGTGTTGTCGGCGACGACCAGTGCGCCGACGCGATGCGCGGCTTCTGCCACGAAACGCAAATCGGTGATGCGAAGCAATGGATTGGAGGGTGTTTCGATCCAGACGATTTTTGGCGAGTCCGCCAAGGCAGTCGCAAGCGCACGCGGATCAGTCAAATCGGCGGTGATCAGTTTGAAATGGTTTTTCTTTGCCAGCGCATTGAATAAACGCCAGCTGCCGCCGTAGCAGTCATGCGGTACTACGATGGTGTCTTCGGGTTCCAGCAGTGCGAGCACAACGGTGATCGCGGCCATGCCGGTCGCGGTAATCACTGCGCCAACGCCGCCTTCCAGATCACTCAAGGCTTCGGCGAGAAGATCACGCGTCGGGTTGCCACTGCGGGTGTAATCGTATTTCCGCTTTTCGTTGAAACCGGCGAAGCTGAAATTGCTCGACAACACAATGGGTGGCACGACGGCGCCATAAGCAGAGTCGGTATCGATGCCTGCGCGGACGGCGAGTGTGGCAGCTTGTAATGTAGTGCTCATGCGGCAACTCCCAGCAGGTCGGAACGGTGTAAGGCCTCGGATAAAACGTCCGCGATTTGCACCGACTCCACCAGAAACGCATCGTGACCAAAGACCGAGTGGATGCGTTTCAGTTGACATCGCG
>CAZPCE010000283.1:0-3853 GCA_964584915.1 uncultured Arenimonas sp.
ACGAAACGATACTCCTTGTCGCTGATACTCCGTACGGCAAGCGTATTTGGAAATGCTGGAAAAACACCCAAGAACCTTGTCCAGCACAAGCGCGTGCCTGCTATCTCGGAAAGAGGAAGCTCCGTTGCACCAGTCTGCACATTGAAAGCATGGGACTGGAAGAAGAGCCGTTGATTGGTGAGGAATAGCCGGCCACCAACAGCCTCCGCACCCCGTTGGATATTGGCGCCGCCTTCTCGTATGAGCTTTTCATTTGGGCGCAAATCGATCTTCATGCAATCCCCAGGGCTTGAGTCAATCCGCGCTGGCCGGCGGCCGCTGCTATAAAACGTTGACTAGATTCCGGCAGTCGGCTTGAACGACTTGTCAGGCGCGCCACGTGACGTTACGCGCTGCACGACGAATGCCGCGACGGGCAACATGAATAGCGCGGCGAATGCGCCCGGGAGAAACAAGGCCCAATGGCGGAGCAATGCACCGTCGCCAAGGACAAGGCGATACTGCCAAATGAATCCTGGAATGACCGCGAGAGCAACGTAGGCCCATGGTTTAGCTGGACGGAGCTTGCACAGGAGCAAGGCGGCGGGCAAGCACAAGAGAACACACGCGCCAAAGTCCGTTGTAAACAGAACCGCACGTTGCGTGGCGCCGGTGATGCCTTGCTCGATAAGCCATTGTGGCAAAGGTACGTAAGCGGCGATAACGGCCATGCACCAGGAAATCAGATACGTCTGCCCCAGGCCGATGAGGATCGCGGCAACGATGGATACGGGTAGTCCCTGTCGCTTCATGCTGAGTGTCTCTGGGTGCGCCTGACGCTTGGGTTGAGGAGTCGCCCAGCGCGGGGCGTGGGCAAAGCATGAGGCAATGACGCTTGGGCCGCGCCCCGCGGTGGGCGGTCCCCTTGAACGATTGGTTAGGCCAACGCTACTGCCAGACCAGCGACAGCACGCCGAAGCACCAAGGTTTGCCGGGCGGCCAAATGCCCCAAAGCACCATGACGCCAGATAGCAGGACCTGCATGAGAAAACCACCGGCGAAGGCGAAAAGCAATACTTTCCGACGATGCCAAGGTAGAGCTAACGACGGGATCACCAAAAGCATGCCTGCATAGAAGGACACGCCGAAGAACAGGTAAGTTGCCGAGGCTAGGGCGGCGAAGGTAATGAAGTACCCGCTTGGCGAATTGAATCCGTCCACGACAAACAACCAGCCGCAGAAAAGTAGCGCGTATAAGACGACCAGCGTAAAAAGCGAGCTAGTTGGCGTGAACTGTCGGATCAATTGCAATCCCGGGACCTAACGCTTGAGTTGAGGAGCCGCCCACCGCGGGGCGTGGGCAAAGCATGACGCAATGACCTTTTGGACTCGCCCCGCGGTGGACGGTGGGCGGTTCCCATAAACGATTGGTTAGGCCATCGCCACCAATTCTGCCAGCGAAAAGTATGCGTGACAGGGATCGCAGCGATACCGAAAGCCATCCTTGGTTGTATAGGTATAGTCGAAATTTGTTCCGTCTCGCTCCCAGCCCGAAGAGAACTCTGGCATTACATCAACGCGATAAAGCTTCTTACCGCATTTTGGGCAAGGCTTCTTGCTGAAGAGAACATATCGCAGTTCTTTCCAGTCTTTGATACCGAAATCGTAAACAATCATCGCGCGATCCAAAGTGGCCTAACGCTTGACTTACGGGGCCGCCGGCCGCGGGGCAGTGCTACGAAATCGCATCGACCCCGGCGACCGGCTTGAATGAATTTTTAGGCATTGTCCATGACCCATCCGAGCCCTGCACAGCCGGGACACGTGCCAGGGACCATGTTGCCCCACTGCCCAGTCCCGCTGCAAATCGCGCAGGCAGGGCCAGTGCGGATCGGAATGTGGTCAGCAAGTTGCGGCCAGCGTTTTGACCCAATGACCAGTGTACGGAGGAGACTATTGGCATCCGTCTCGTAGTCGAACTCGCCAGGCTCATGCCCCGTCATGACGGTAGTGCAATCCGGCAACAGCAACACGTGCGAGTAGAGGGAGACGCAAATAGGCAGAGCCGTTAGCTCTTTGGCCAAACGCCATTCTTCTGCGTCAGTGCACAACTCTGGCCGAAGCGAAGCAACAAGGGCTGAGATGGTCTTCGCCAGCTCGGGAGATGCGAGGTTCATCTTGAACGCCTGACGCTTGAGTTGAGGGGTCGCCCACTGCCGGGCGTGGGAAAAGCATAGTGCAATATCGCTTTGAACACGCCCCGCGGTGGGCGGTCCCCTTGAACGATCGGTCAGGCTCCACCCCGGAAGACATAGAGCACATCTTCTTGCATTTGGCAGAGGATCTCAGCACTCAATTTGGCCGCGGGAATCTGCTCCGACCCTTTGAGTTGAATCTCCTCGTCCAGAGGACCGCGGTAGGAATGGAGTAGCAAGCCAAACTCGTGGGTGCCGGCGCCAAGAATCTCTTCAATGAGATTCTTCCACGATGCCAACTCCTTGGCGCTTGCCTCCTCGTCGGCACTATCAGAACAAGCCGAGCTTTCTCGCTCTTGGGCTATCGCACGGGTCACCTTGGACTTGCTCCATCCTTTTTTGAGGAGGCGTTGTTCTTTCGCGGCCCAATCTGGCGCTCGGCGCGCTCTCTGATGATGGGAGCCCAGAACAGTTCCGCAGTCACAATGGCCAAGCGTAGTGAGGAAGTATCGCTGGTCAGGGCCAAGCTGGCTTTCCATGCTCGGGCTAGCCAAAGGACGAAGCTGTCTGCCGTGCTCACGTGCGATTGCGTCAAGCTTGACGTGTGACGCTGTGTTTGAAAGAACGGCAGTTATGAAGTGGCACATGGGCTTATCGCTTGGTTTAAACCGCTGCCGGCCGGGGGCAGTAGCGACAACGTCGACGAGATCCCGACAGCCGGCTTGGACGAATTGTTAGGCGCTCTATTTCTGACATGGGGTCGAATCTAGCGAACAAACTTCTATAACGGCTGCAAGCACGCCCAGCCTTGCGGGCGCAGCACACCCTATTAGCCAAATTATTGCGTGCTGCCCAGGCTTAAGGTCTTCGACGCCGATTCCTCCGCCATAGACGGTGAATAGTTGTGTTGCGGCGTTGACAGATACCACTATTATTTGTTTGGAAGAATATTGGCGAACTGAAACACGATCCTTGGTAGCTTTTACAATGACGCCAGACATTGACTCCGGCGATGGATCAACATCAGCTCCGTCCGCCACAGGGTAGACACAAGCCGGACTCGCCAGCACCGACTGCGAGGCTGCCAAGAACGCCGTCAAGGCGTAACGAAGACTAATCTTCTTGCTCATGATCCTAACGCTTGAATTAAGGGGCCGCCGGCGGGGGGCAGTGGCTACGAAATCGCATCGACCCCGACGGTCGGCTTGATTGATTGGTTAGACGACGATTTGAGCGCATTTCTGAGCCTGCGACAATGACTGGAAACAGCCGGCCAATACCAGGCGGATGGAGGGTCCTGTTCCGGATACTTCGCCGCCCATTTCTCTGCTCGTTTTTGCGTGTTTGCAGAGACGAAAGAATCAGCAGCATTTGCGCCCGCCAAGTGCAAGTAGACCCAGATCAAGCCCCAGCCTTCGAAAGTGAAGCGGTGACTAAAACCATCGCAAGCACCTGGGTTCAGGGAAACACGTTTTTGAACGAGCCGGCCTGCGGTATCAGGGTAGTGCACGGCTAAGTGAACGCTGCCCGGCTTACCACCCCGCTTCTCAGTGGCATAGGCACATATCTCTGCCGCAGATACGAAGTGCCGCGGCTCTGAGCCAAACTCTGACCATGCCTCCACGACCGTGGGGCCGCCCTTCGCGAATATCGCATCCGCTACTAATGCCACGGATTTG
>CAZPCE010000284.1:0-221 GCA_964584915.1 uncultured Arenimonas sp.
CAGCCGTTGGATTCGGTGCCGCCGATGATGTGCACCTGATCGCGGATGGCCTGATAGTTGACGAGTGTGCCGTCCTTGATCAGATCCCAGCGTTTGGTTTTCACGCCCTCATCGTCGTACGCCACGTTGCCCAGCGTGTTCGCCTGTGTCTTGTCGGCGAAAATGGTGACCTTGTCGCTGCCGTATTTGAATTTTTCTTTCAGTTTGTCGAGCGTGGCGAA
>CAZPCE010000284.1:283-3811 GCA_964584915.1 uncultured Arenimonas sp.
TGCTGGTCGACGACGGCCAGACATCGACGCACTTCGAGTTCCAGCGGATGACCAACCGATACGTGAATCGTGAGCCAGGTGTGCGAGGGGTCGAGCACCAAATCGTATTTGCCCGGTTTGACCGACGGCGCTTTCAATTTTGCCAGCGCCTGTTTGGCGGCCTGCGTGGCGTCTTCGGTCATGTTGTAGGAATCGTTATAGCCGATCAAACCGTTTGGCAGGATCAGTTTGCGGTTGCCTTCAAGATATTCGTAGCCCATGCCCATCGGTGCGGACAGACTGTCGCGGCTGCGGAATTTGCCGGTCGCCTTGTCGATCGCCGTCACGGTGAAGGTCGGCCAGATGCGGTGTACGTCCTGGTCGATGTAGGAACCGTCGGTGGAAGCGAAATATTTTTGTTCGTTCACTACGAACAGCATGGAATTGACGAAGTTGGCACCGGCCGCCATTGCAGCGGCGTTTACGCCCAACAGCAAATCGGCTTTTTCCTTGATCGGCACTTCCATCGCGTTTTTCTTGATCGGCGTGGCCCAGGAAACTTCACCCGCACCCTTCACGGGAGCCAGTTGCACCGGTTGCGTTTGCGCGGTCGAGTTCGCCTTCGCAATCGCGACGGCCTGCTTGGCGGCGGTGGCAATGCCGGCATTGCTCAGGTCGCTGGTGGCGGCGAAGCCCCAGGTGCCGTTCGCAATGACGCGAATGCCTGCGCCGATGGATTCGGTATTGACGACGTTCTGCACCTTGTTTTCACGCGTGATCACGAATTGCCGCAGATAGCGGCCGATACGCACGTCGCAATAGGTGGCGCCGGCACCGGTCGCGGCATTGAGCGCGATGTCGGCCAGCACTTTCTTGCGACCGACATCCATTTTCGTGAGAAGCACTTCGGCAGCTACCGCATTGCCGAAACCGGGAATCATCAAGCCGCTCAGGCCAATGCCTGATACAGCCAGGAAATTACGTCTATCCATCACATTACTCCACCGATGTTGACCAAACTGGCACGAGCCACTCATTGCGAAAATCACAATGAGACAAGCTTTTGATGGTGCTGCTAGAGCCTTGGTCCGTCAAGAGTGACCAATGGCATACAAGCGCGCTTTGCAATCGCGTTTATGTGACGGAAAAATCGGTTTCATTGCATTGCGACCCTGCGATTCGATTCAGGTGGTCGCGAGTTCGACCCGATTGCGCCCGTTGTTTTTTGCACGGTAAAGCGCGGCATCGGCGGCGGCCAGCAAGGGGTCGGTGGAATGCGCATTCAAATCGCGGTTGCAGGCGATGCCGATGCTGGTGCTGATATGGATGGTTTGGTTCTCGAACAGCACCGGCGTCGCCGCGATTGCCTGCCTGACTTTTTCGGCGATGGCCATGGCATCGGTGTGGTTGATCTGTTCGAACAGCAGGATGAACTCTTCGCCGCCCCAGCGACCAATCGCGGTGTTCGCGGGAAGTGTTGCGGTAAGACGTGCAGCGACTTCGCGCAATACCGCATCGCCGGCCAGGTGGCCATGCCTGTCGTTGATCTGCTTGAAAAAATCCAGATCCAGCAATTGCACGCACAATCCACGTCGTTGCTCGGCGCCTTTTGCGAGACATTGTTCCATGCGTTTGGTCAGCGCGTGTCGATTGCCCAGGCCGGTCAATGCATCGGTATGGGCAACGCGTTCGAGTGCAGCGGAACTGTCGATCAGACTGGTGTGCATCTTGGCGAGCTTGTCGCGACTTGCACTGATTTCCGCTTCGCTGCGCTTAACGCTGAGGTAGCGCCAGTAGAGCAAACCTGCGATCACCAGCAGTACGGCAAGACCGGCAATCAGGGCCATGCCGAGTAAACGTTGTCGACTCAGGGTAAGCGCCTGCACGGCATTGTCGCGTTCGAGCATCGCGCGTTCGGCCTCGCTGCGTTCGCGCTCGAGCTTGCCTTCGAGTGCGGAAATTTTCCGTGCCGCCATGTCGATCGACAATTCCTTGTCGAGGGCCTGGTGCGCCTTTCGCGTGATGTAGGCGTTCGCGGCATCGCCGACTTTCAATTGCTGTTCCGCGAGCAAATCGAGAACTGCGCGCTCCAGGATCCGGTCGCCGATTTTGCGGACATTGACCAAGGTCGTTTCTGCTTCTTTCAATGCTTTTTCCGATTGGCCGCGTGCCGCCGAGACTTTGGCTTGCGTGAAAAGCAGCAGCGTCTGGTCGCGTATTCCGACATCGTTGTAGGATTCGAATCCGAGCTTGGTCCAGTAGTCGGCATCGTCGACTTTTCCCTGCGCGAGTTTCAATTCCGCCATGCGGGCAAAGGAATTGACGCGGTTCGGCGGACTGCCGGAGAGCTTGGATAACCTGACCGCCTGTTCGGCGTGATACTCGGCTTCCGACATGCGGTCGAGCAAGGTCAGCGATTTGGACAATTCGCCATGCAGCGTGATCGCTTCGCGAACATTGCGTTCTTCGACATAGGCCAGCGCTTCAAGCAAAGACTGGCTGCCGAGTTCTTCGTCATCCAGATTTCGATAAAGCACGCCGAGCATGCGCAGGCCGCGCGCCGTTTCCCCGCGATCGCCGGCCTTGCGCGACAGCTCCAGCGCTTCGGTATGGGCGACCACCGCATCGGAAAATTTCCCGGTGCGGCCATGAATCACGCCGATCGAATTCAACTCGCGCGCCATGTTGGTCGGATCTTTCTGCTTTCGATATATCGCAAGTGATTGCTGGAAAAAATCCAGCGAAGAATCGAAATGTCCGAGCTTGCGTTCGAGCACGCCGCGTTGATCGAGCCATTGCGCACGCCATGCCGGATTGGTGTCTTTGTTCGCATCCACCATGGCTTTCATTTCTTTCAGCACGGCATCGGTTTCGTCCGAACGGCCGCGATTGACCAGGATGGTGCTGCGTGTGCTCAGTGCCAGAAACTTCAGGTCGGTCAGTTTGAGTGCGTCGGCTTCGCGTTGCGTCTCGTCCAGCATGGCGAGTGCGGCGTCGGCATTTTCCAGATCGTTTTCGAATTCGGCCAATGCCAACGCAGCCCAGGCCCGGTGTTTCGGATCCTTGACCGTGTCGCGCAATTTGATGGCTTGCAGTCGCAGGTCCGCCGCAGATCGGGCCTGGCTGGCTCGCAATGCGGCAATGTCCGCGGGTTCGGAGGTAGGGGTTGCCGCGAATGCATGCGCAGGAAACAAATCGAGCATCAGCAAACCGAAACACAAACACAACGTCCGTATCAGGGCTGACTTTCCAGAGCCGAGAAGAAAGCGTGTTTTCATGGCACCCCATACTGACAACGGAAGTCCGCTGTGCTGTTGAACATAATGCCACAGCCCTTGTTTGCATCAAGCATGAAGACGCCATTTGTCACTACTATTTACATGGATGCCGGGCAATAAAAATGGCGGGAGATTGCGATGCTGTTCGCATCGGTTTCTCTCGCCATTTTTGTGATGCAAATCTCCATAGCCGCAGATGCAGTTATGGAGAGGGTTTTCGGTGTTAAGGGAATTGCAGAGGTGGAACGATCGTGGCAGGAATGCCGACATC
>CAZPCE010000285.1:0-3811 GCA_964584915.1 uncultured Arenimonas sp.
CCGGTTCGGCGACCACGCCGATGTTCGGCGTTCAACCGGCATTGGTCGATGCACACGGAAATATTCTCGAAGGTGCCACGTCGGGCAATTTGGTCTTGCTGGGTTCCTGGCCCGGACAAATGCGAACGGTGTATGGCGACCATGCGCGTTTTATCGACACTTATTTCAAAACCTATCCGGGAAAATATTTCACCGGAGATGGTTGCCGACGTGATGAAGACGGTTATTACTGGATAACCGGTCGCGTCGATGATGTGATCAATGTATCGGGTCATCGCATTGGCACCGCCGAAGTGGAAAGTGCGTTGGTCGCGCATGCCGATGTCGCCGAGGCCGCCGTCGTCGGTTTTGATCACGACATCAAAGGCCAGGCGATTTATGCTTTCGTCACCTTGAATGTCGGCGTGGAAGAAAATGAAGTTTTACGCAAAGCGATCGCCCAGAAAGTGAGAGATGAAATCGGCGCGATTGCATTGCCCGATGTCATCCAGTGGGCGCCGGGACTTCCGAAAACGCGGTCCGGGAAAATCATGCGGCGAATTTTGCGGAAGATTGCGGAAAACAAACCGGAGGAACTCGGTGATATTTCGACCCTGGCCGATCCGGGCGTGGTGGAAAACCTGCTGAAAAACCGCGGTACGTAACCGTAGCCCGGGTCATGGCTCCATTTGACCCGGGTTGCCGGATATCCTGAAATATTATTCAGTAATACTGCATCACCGCATGCTTCGCTTCTGCAAAAAACAGCCAGCGTTCGACCACGGCGCCGAGATAAGCGGAAGCGGCGGCTAGCAGCAGCAAATAGCAGGCGAAGATTGGCGGCAACAGCCACGCGGCCATGCAAAAAAGAATCGGGAACCAGATGAACAACAGCACCGCAACGATTCTCAACTTGCGTGAATGTTTGCGCGCCAATACAAAGCCCATTTCCGTTGTCAGGTAATTCGCCTCGGTATGCGGGCGTTCAAATACGCTGACTATCTGGTTTTCTTTCAGGCCCAATGCGGATGCACGCGAAGGCATGGCTTGCCTGTCAATATCTTTCCAGTAACGTCTCTTCAAAACGCCAAGCAGGACGGCAAGCAAGATAAAGCCGACAACAAGATAGTCATCCACCTGGCGGGAGGGATATGAGCTAATCGAAGTGCCTAGCAAACCACCGGTAAGCAATGCGAATAAAAGATACACGGTAACTACATAGGAATGCTGCCATGCCGGTATCGGTTTCAGGCTGGCGTAAATCATTGCGGTGCAGGCCACGGTAATGACGGATAGCGCGGCAAGCAACACGGCCAATACCGAGTCGGCAATATATTCATGATGAAAATATTCCTGGGTCATCCAGATGATGGCCGGGATAAAACAGGCGATCGCGAATACGCCTTCACGCGAAAGCCAGCTGCTCCGCCACTGGCTGAACGCTCGCCAGGCCCGCAAGGGTTTGCCGAGATGCAAGGTGGAACTTAGCAAACCGATCGATACCAACACAAAACCGATCAGCAAAACGGACAAATTCCTCTGGGAATTGTCCGGTACCGCCAGCAAAGTCTGGCAGCAGGTAAAAAACCACAGCCCATAACCCATGCCCGAAAGCGTGGTGAAAAAAATAACGGAGAAGGCGGGATGCATGTCGGTGACGTTCCTATCGGCTCAATACGCGATCAAGCCAGCGCAGCATCGGGGGCAGTTTTTCGGTATCCAAAATTTCTTCCTTGATCTGTTTTTGTACTTGCCCGACGCGGCGTTCGCGTTGCGGCAAATAACGATTGACCGGTTGATAGCCAAGCTCCGGCATTAACTCGACGCCGCCGCGGTCTTTCACCAGTTTGAAAATATCGGATTCTTCGTCGCCAAGGTCGCCGAAATGCCTGGCCTTGGTCGGACATGCCTGCACGCAGGCGGGTTTGCGGGATTCTTCCGGAATGTGTTCGTTGTAAATCCGGTCAACGCACAGCGTGCATTTCTTCATCACGCCTTCGACATGCGAATATTCGCGGGCGCCGTAAGGGCAGGCCCAGGAGCACAGTTTGCAGCCGATGCATTTGTCTTCATCGATCAACACAATCCCGTCTTCGGCACGTTTGTAGCTGGCACCGGTCGGGCAGACGGTCACGCAAGGCGCTTGTTCGCAATGCAGGCAGGAGCGCGGGAAGTGCAGCGTCATTTCAGGCTGGTCTTCCAGCGCATCAATCGTGTAACTGTGTACGCGGTTAAACCAGACGCCGTGCGGATCGGCTCCATACGGATTTTCGTCAGTCAATGGCGCGGCCATGCCGCCGGCATTCCATTCCTTGCAGGCGACTGCGCAGGCATGGCAACCGACACAGGTGTCGAGATCAATCACCAATCCCAGTTTCTTTTTCGATGGCGGCGGCAGCAGGGTCATGGCTTGTTCGTTATCCGCTGAATGGCTTCGGGCAAGTCGTTGATGCGTTGCATTTCACTGTCGTCATCGATGATCGATGGATTCGCGATGTATTGCATTGCCATCGCTGTGGCGTCGCTACCCCAGAACAGCTGTTCCTTGATGACCAATGTCGGCACGCCGAAAATATTCAGTGCAATCGCGTGTTCGCCGTTTTTTGCGAGCTGTTGCTTGACCAGCGTATCGGCAAGGCTGTCGGCCAGATTTTTGATACCCAGTGCATCGGCAACCGGTTGCAATGCTTCGGCCGTGTCGGCAGCCAATCCTTTTTCCCAGATATGCCTGAAAATCAGGTCGCAAGCCTGGTGAATATCTTTTGCAGCCAGGGCGAGACGCAAAGCAGGCAGCGGATTGAACGGATGCGCAGGTGGAAAGCGCAATGGAATATTCAATTCGCGCGCCTGCCACAGCACGAGGCGATAAGTATGAATTCGTTTGCCGGGAATTTCGGCCGGGCCCAGCTGGCCCCAATGCTTCAACAGGCCGGCAAACAACAAGGGTTTGGGCCGGATGCTGAATTCCGGATAATCGCGCCGCAGGCGCCGCCATTGCAAATATGCGAACGGCGAAATGAAATCGAAATACCAATCGTAGGTTTGGCTCATGATGGTTTCCCGAGATAAATGCGTATCTGTAACAGGATCATGGATGTTTTCCATCGAAGGCTTGCGAAACAAGTGTCATCAGAACGGGAAATAACGCGGGATAAAAATCATTGCCAGCACAAAAAACAGGATATTAAGCGGAATACCGATTTTCATGAAATCGATAAAACGATAACCACCGGCGTTGTATACCATTGTATTGGTTTGATAGCCGACCGGGGTTGCGAAGCTGGTCGAAGCGGCAAACATCACGGCAATGATCAATGGCTTGGCGTCGATGCCTAACGCTTCGGCGGTGCTCAGCGCAACCGGTGTGAGTAACACGGCAGCGGCCGTATTGCTCATGAATTCCGTCAATAACGCCGTAACAAAATAAATCACCGCCAGCACGACGATGGGCCCGTAACCGCTCAGTGGCTCCAGCGAGTGTTGTACAAGATAGGCAGCCAACCCCGATGACTGTATCGCGACACCCAGCGGCAAAACTCCTGCCATCAACATCACCACGCGCCAATCAATTGCGGCATAGGCTTCTTCCGGCGTCAGGCATTTGAACAAGATCAACGCGATACAGCCCACCAGGGCCGACGCCACGATTGGCAACCAGCCTTGGGTGGCGACCAGCACCACAGAAATCATGATTGCAATACTAAGACCGGCGCGCAGCCAGGATATTTTTTCCTGTTCCTTTTCGCTGACGATAACGACGCTTTGGTCACGACGCAGCGATTCGATTTCTTCCGGCGGTACCGCCGCGTACCTGGCGCACTCCTGGCGGTGC
>CAZPCE010000286.1:0-3800 GCA_964584915.1 uncultured Arenimonas sp.
TTTTCGCCGATGCCCTCGTGCGTTCGTGGAAACAAATCATCAAGTTCCGTCCCGAAGGTGCCGCACCGGAGCGTGTCGTCGTTACTGCAGTGCCGGTATCGGAAACCATCGTGGAAGATAATGCGTTTGCCATGATGGAAGGCATTTCGCGCGATGAACGCGGTATCTTCATCTCACGCGAGTCCGACGACTAATTCATGTCCCTCAATGAGCATGAAAAGCCTTCGCATGGCTTCGAGGATTCTCGTCGCCTGACGGGGCCGAATCTGTATTTGCCCGGCTGTGGCGTGGCTCTGGAAACGCTGGGGGGAGAAATTCCTTCGGATCATCTATTGAAGTCATGGCAGGCATTGGTCGTTCGGGCATGTATCCATTTGAATTGGATATCGCCGGATTTCGCCATTCGCAGGCACAAGACGGGTGCGAGCCTGTCATTTTCCGCGCCTGCCGATCAGCTTTACACGGGAACGGAAATCAATGAATGGGCCTGGTTGAAAGCGGTTGGCGGTTTGCAGGAAACGCATTCACCTGCGGCGACAAGTTTGACCGATGATGAGTCCGCGCTTCGTACCTTGAAAAAAATGGCGGGCGCCGAAAGCAACCCGGAACTCATGGCGTTGATTGAAGCCGCTGGCCGGAAAAACCTACCGACATTTTACGATGATGAATTTTTTTCCATTGGTGAAGGCGAGGGAAGCCAAACCTGGCTGATAAATGCATTGCCTGTTGCCGATTCCATTGACTGGCAGAAATCATCGCGTATTCCGACCGCATTGATCACCGGTTCCAACGGAAAGACGACAACGACACGCCTTGTTGCTGCCATGTGCCGCGAACAGGGCTGGCATACAGGTCACAATTGCACTGATGGCCTGTTTCTGGATGGCGTCTGCTACGAAGAAGGCGATTACTCAGGCCCAATGGGTGCACGTTCCATCCTTCGCAACTCACAGGTACAGGCCGGAATTCTGGAAACCGCTCGTGGCGGCATTTTACGGCGTGGTTTGGCGGTGCAGAATGCGAATGTTGCAGCCGTGACCAATATCAGCGCCGATCATTTTGGCGAATACGGTATTCATGATTTATCGGGGCTGGCTGACGTCAAGCTTGTAGTCGCCAGGGCGCTGGATTCCGATGGTGTTCTGGTGCTGAACGCCGACGATGCCGTGTTGATGGAAAAGGCGGGTCGATTCAAATGCCGGCATGCGTATTTTTCGACGCAGGCAAACAATCCGCATATCGATGCATTGAAAAAACGAGGCGGTATTTTTTGCACATTGATCAACGAACATCTTTATTTGAATGACATTGATCTTGGTGCCATTGTCGGCATGCCCTTAAGCATGGGCGGTACCGCGAAATACAATATAGGAAACCTCGCCGCCGCTGCGTGCATTGCATTCGGCCTGGGCGTTGGCGTGGATGCAATAAAGGCAACCATGCAGCGGTTCGGTTCAACCAACAGCGACAATCCCGGACGTTTGCAACGCTGGCAAATGGGCGGGGCCAAGGTGCTAATCGATTACGCACATAACCCGGAAGGCCTGCATGGTTTCCTGGCGATCGTGAAAAGCCAGCAAGCAACAGGTAGGCTAGCCTTGCTACTGGGGCAGGCCGGAAATCGCGAAGACGATGATATCCGGGAACTTGCAAAAGTCGCGGCGAGTTTCAATCCGGATTTGATCGTGTTGAAGGACATTGACGGATTTATTCGTGGCCGCGAGCCGGGTGAAGTCGCCGCAATTTTGCAAAGCGCTTTGGTCGAACATGGCGTACCGGAAAGCGACATCGTCACGCAGCTGGATGAAGTGGAAGCGGTGCGAACCATTCTCCATTGGGCTCAAGCCGGTGACATGTTGGCGCTGCCGATTCATTCCACGAAAGGCCGCACTGAAATCGAGGCTCTGATGCAGAAGTTGACCGAAATATCATGGCGTACAGGGAGCCCTTTGCCTGCCAGATTGGAGAAAGCGGAATGAGAATGACATTGTCGACAATCCTTTTTTCACTGCTTTTCATGGCCAGCCCGACCATGGCCGCCGATACCATGTTAATCGTGGTGCGGCATGCCGAGAAATCGGCGGATGATCCCAAAGATCCGAGCCTGAGTGAACAGGGCAGGGCCCGTGCCGAGAAGCTTGCGGAAGTACTGAAGAGCTCTGGCGTCAGGGCGGTTTACACCACGCAATACAAGCGGACGCAGCAAACGGGATTGCCGACTGCCACGCAAGCGGGCTTGCAAATCGATCTCCGGCCCGCCACGAGGGAAAACGCCGACTCTTACACTTCCGATTTGTTGAAAGAAATCAAGAGAAAACACGGCGGTGAAACCGTGCTGGTCGTCGGCCATAGCAATACCGTGCCTGAAATCGTCAAGTACGCCACTGGTCTTGATGTCACGCCGATGGGTGAGAACGAATTTGATCGTATCTACTTAATCACGCTAGGCAAGAAGCCTCGATTGGTTTCGGTCAGTTACAACCCCTAAATCATACGCGGAACCAGGCTAGGCAATGCCCACCCAACGCTGATTTTAGAGCGCTTCGCGCAAACGCATCACAGGGTACTTGTTGAATTCCTCGTCCCATGATGTGTGCATTCGGTAGAAAAAATTCAATCTGGCTTGGGGATCTTTTGCAAACTCCGCGTCTTCGGCCACTTTCTTTTTGAATGCTGCAGCCACTGCAGGATCTTTTGCCATCATTTCGCGGGCGATTTCTTCGGCAACATAATCTTCCATATATTCTTTTTGTTCGAAAGAGTTATTGAAGAAACCCCAGCCCAGCAGCGAATCCGGAGCTTTGGCTTCGAACAAGGCCATTACCAGTTTGGACTTGGCCTGGTTTAAAGGGATGTACAAGCTGCCGGATTTTATATCGACGGGTTCGGCTTTCCATTCGCCGGTAACGGTCAGACGCTGATGGCTTTCGACTGATTGCGTAGCCTGTTTCGCGGTATCTGCCCGAAATGTTTCCGCTTTTGCCTTGGCGATTGCCTTATCCAGTGTTCGGAACTGAATGCCATGCTGCCTCAGCTTTGCCGATACGAAGGTGGCGTAGGCGGGCGGCACGATATAAGCGGCCGGCATGGTTTCGCTTTGGCCGGCGATAATGTCGTCTTTGAGCGGCAGCTTCCAGAGTTGCGGCTTGCTTTCATCGTAACGCGTCATGAGTTGACCCGACACATCCGATAAGGTCCGCGAATATTCGTAACCGAGGAAATCGATGGTGCGCGTCTTTTCGGTGACGGTGTAGTCGAGGGTTTCTTTCTGGCCGATTTTCGCTTGTGAACGCACGTCCGCCCGTTCCGCGATAGTTTGCCAGTCCCTGCCATGTTCTGCCGTCAGGCGCAGCATTGAATTGATCGTGTTGAGCGTGATGCGGACACGGGTCGGATAATCCTTCCACGAATGCGTTTCGACCAGCATGCCGAAGCGGTTACGCAGGTAAAAATAGCCGGTTGAAAAACGCGGCGGGGCAACGCCATCGGTAAACCCGGAGCTCGGGTCGTCATAGTTATTGAATGAGGGATAGAAGCCCACAGGCAGCGAGCCTTTCGATTCAAGTTCAGCCAATACCGAATTCTTCATCTCCACGCCGGCTTTTCTCAATTCGGCATCGCCGGCATTTACCGGTTCGATTTGTATTGCCACATCGTGCCGGAATTTCGCGCCGTCGGTTACGTGCAAATCGATATAGGCAATGGGATCCCACTCGTTCACCAGCTGCAGCATGGATTGCATTTCGGGACTGTCGGCTTTTACGTAATCGCGGTTCAAATTGAAATTCTGTGCTGTCGTG
>CAZPCE010000287.1:0-3754 GCA_964584915.1 uncultured Arenimonas sp.
TGAAGCCGGCATTTTCGAGCCGATCTACGACCCGGCCGATGGCGATTGCCTCGACATCCAGATCTTCGGCCAGTTGCTTCTGGCTCAAACCTTGCGAGCGTTCGATGCGGCTGAGAGCCCGCCATTGCACGCGGGTGAGGCCTAGGTGGGAGGAACGGCGGTCAAAAACGCGGCGGAATAGCCGGGTGATATCGGCAACGGTATAGCCAAAGCTAGTTTTTTCGGGATTATCCATGCCATGAATATAGTTGCCTAGGACATTATATTCAAGGCTTATATCTTGGAATTGCAGGACTGCTCACGAAAATGAAAAGCCAAAACGCCGGCAGAAGCCGGCGTTTTGCTTGAATCTGCAGCTTTTTGGTTCAGGGTTTGACTTCGAATTCCCCGACAAAGACGGTTTCCTGAGCGTCCTTCAAGCGCAGGGTCACGCTTTGCTGTTTGGCTTTTGCGGTACCGAAGGCGGTCGTCAAATACAGCTGGAGTGTCGTCGCGCCGGCAACCACTTGCTGCTGATTGCCGTAAAAATTCGCTTCGATTTTGTATTTCCCGGGTTTTGCGTGGCGCAGGGAAAACTCCTCCGGACCATAACCACCGGTGAAGTCATCCGACATCCGGCCGCCCTGGTAGCTGAGATCATTGCCGTAATAACACTTCTCGCCGTTCGGATCGGTTACCCACAAATCCATGTCGCTATCATCGGCATCCCAGGTCAGGATTACCCGCAAATCCAGCGACATGTTTTTCAGCAAACGCGAATCCATGTTGGAGGTGTCGAGTTTTTGCCTGCTCGTGGCAAGGATGCTGTTGAGTTCGGCCAGGCTAATCAGTTCGATTTCGGCAAAGCGGTCATCCCATGTGCGCAGTACGACCTCGTACAACTGATCGATGGCTTTCTGGTCCTGATGCGCGGCGGCGTATGCCAAACCAAGATCGCGGAACGATTGCGGCTCTTCCTCGGCCAAGGATTGAACCTTTTCCAATACCGGAATGGCAAGCTCGGGTGCACCGGCCTGGATCAGCCGATAGCCGAGAATGCGAAGAATCTGGCGGTTTTCAAGATCCATTTCGGCCAGATTTGAAAGCACGCGCAGCGCCAGGTCGCGCTGGTTTTTTTCCAGCAACATATCGGCGGCGTCGAGAAAGAAAGCACTGCTATTGAGATAGCCGGGTTTCTCGTCCAGATAAATCGCGTAGATCGTGCTGCTGGTGGCAGCCTTCATGCGATTTATGTAGGGGGCATCGGAACTCCATGCCTTGAGCGTAATCGTGCTGCCCGAATTTATATCATCGCCTTCGCTATCAACTCTTTTTATCCGCGAGCCTGTTACCGAAACGGCCTCGATTTCTCTCGAATCGCTTGCCGCCGCATCCGTTGACGCTTCCATGTAAGCGTCGGAAGCAGAGCCCGAAACGATCCCGGGTGATGGCGCTGCTGCGGTCGGCATCGCGATGCTCTTTTTGGCCTCGGGCATTTTGTTCTTGGGAAAGACCTTTTTCCACCAGGCATATTTTTCTTCGAAAGCCTCATGGATGTCTTCAAGGTGATCGTCGCGGTCTTGCTTGCGCTCGGTGTTTCTCTCGCCGATCAGCGCCGTATATTCCTTGCTTAATTCATCCGGTGGAACAATCTCGTAACGTACATAATCTTCGACGGTTTCAAGCACGATCAATGAAGTTTCGCGGGTAGGCAAGCCAAACCGTTCACCGATGCGGCGAATGGCGGCACGATTCAACTCATGGTTGGCGTCCAGAGAACTCAGGCGATAGCTTGCCCATAAATTCGCCGCCAACGGATGTTCGGGGGAATCGGCGTTGATCGGTAAATCCAGCGTCGACTTTTCCCCGTCTTGCGATAAAACCAGCGACAGTGTTGCGTCGCGGTTCAACATGCGACCGGCCACGCGCAGAAAACCATCGCGAGGTTCGCGCGATGAAAATTCCAGATCCGCCAGTCCCTGGCCGCTCATCCTTTCGAGGTGTACGCCTTCGCTCAACAGGGCCCGTGCCGATTGTTCGAATGATGAAGCCTGCAGCGACAGGTAACGTCCGCCGGATTGTTCGGCCAATGCGCTTAGACGAATGCCATCGGCGCTGACCGCGGAGTTCACAGCATAAAGCCTTTGCGCATCCGCCAGCTTTGGAAATGGCGCATTGCCGTAATTGCTCAAGCCATCGCTGAACAATAAATATTCGCCTACGTCGTTTTGCGTTTTCCATTCCGATAGTGCGCTTGCACCATCGTAAACGGTATTTTCCAGATTCATTTTCAGGGCAGACCAGTCGCCGTTTTTAATGTGAAAGGTCTCGGTCGCTTCGGCGCGATCACGCAAACGCGTCAGGCGGACTTCGGTATTGCCGGCTTTCGCGAAATAAAGGTCCAGCAGACGGAATTCGAGATCGTGATTGCGATTGTCGCCCGAACCTGAGCTGTCCCAAAGCAGGCCAACAATGCTTGGCAGCTTTCGATCCCGGGTTGCGCCGGTCACGGGAATATCGGCCAGGAAATAGTTTTGACCATTGAAATGCTGGGTATAGGTTTGCGGATCGTCGCTGGCGGGAATTTGAAGCGTGAGCGTTCCTTCCGGAGAGAAATTATTCCTGGTTACGATGGCTTCGAATTGTTTTGCATGACGCTTGAATTCCAAATCGTGAAAACTGCCGATGACTTTCGGCGCCTTGTTGCTACCGTTGGTTCTCAGGCTGAGCTCGAATTCCTTGAGATGGTCGCCAAAGCCCATCGGCAGCGTATAAAGCCAGTTGGCATCCTGTCTTTTCAGTGGCTCGGAATAGCGGAGTTCGACGGTGCGAACGCCCTTGGCCGCAATCGGATAAATCCGCAGGCGGAAATTATTGCCCTGGGTATTTTCCAGTAATCCCGGATCGACGCCCTGGCGTTCAATCGCTTCAAAGACCTGGCGGCCCTTGGCTTTTTCAACGGGTACGGCTTGTCGCATCTTTCCGTTAATGTCCAATGCAAACGCGGTGATTTGCTGGCCATCGAGCAGGGGGAATTGAAGATTGCCTTCCAGCGGGCGATTGTTCGGATTGAAGAAAGTCATCCGGACCGTGGTTTCCGCCAGACCGCCACTGATGTTGCCCTCGATTTTCAGGCTTTGCAGTTCTATCGCCTGCTCGCCCTTGATGGTTTCGATCAATGGCCGCGCACTGCCGACTTGCGTTTGCGCATTTGGCATCGCCACGGCGAATAAAGAAACAAACAGCAATAATTGTCGAAACATCATGAACCCCTGAACTTTTGTTTTGGCCGGTGTCTATACAACGGCTGAAACCAAGTATGGGGTTAAAGCGCCGGCCAGAACCAGCGGCGATGTCAGAAACTCCGGAAGGCTCCGATTATTCTTGCCAATCCTTGATCGTCGATATCCAGATGCATGACCAGGCGAATTCTGGAATTGCCAGCCGACAGCTTTATGCCGTGTGCATTCATATGGCTTGTCAATGCAGCCAATCGGTCTTTCGGTACCGTTATGAACACCATGCTGGTGAAAGCGCCATTCACCTCGATGCCGGAGACGTCGTTCAAAGCGGAAGCCAGTTCGTCGGCACGACGATGGTCCTCCGCCAGCCGTTCCACATTATTATCGAGCGTGAAGTTCGCCATCGCCGCCAGCAAGCCGGCTTGACGCCAGCCGCCACCAAGCACTTTCCTCCAACGGCGCGCTTTTGAAATCAATGCTTCCGAGCCCAGCAACACGGAGCCCACCGGAGCGCCAAGGCCCTTGGAAAAACA
>CAZPCE010000288.1:0-3745 GCA_964584915.1 uncultured Arenimonas sp.
TCGTTGCAAGCTGAAAGCTCGGTGGCTGGTGCGGTTTGAAAGGTCACGCCATAGCCCGTGCAGCCGGACATCGCGATCAATGAGCATGAAGCAAGAACCAGTTTAAGAAAAATATTCATTGTGCAGCCTCCAGTTTGATCAACAGGGCATCTGCTTCGACAAAATCACCAGCGTTGACATTGATACTGGCAATTTTTCCGGTACGCGGCGACTTCAGGGACAACTCCATTTTCATCGCTTCCATTACTGCCAGTTCCTGGCCTTCGGTCACTTCGTCACCGACTTTCGATTTGACGACGACCATCCGGCCCGGCATCGGTGCATTGATCCGGTCGCCGCTGCCGCTTGCCTTGCTGTCGTCAAAAAAGAAAGCGGGAATGCGTTCAAAGCCGGCGCGCGACTGGCCGTCATGCACGGTAATCATCCTGCTATCGGCGTGCACCAGAAAACGTTGCGCCATGGCATCCCTCTGGAACGAAAGTATCGCGCCATGAATGCCGGCATTGCCGATGTTGATGGTTGACTCGCCGTGGGTAATTTCATAATTGCCATGCGAACCTTTGGCATACACATCCAGGTTTTGATCGCGCCATCGGAAGCACAGTTTTCGCTGGCTTTCATGACCAATCCTCCAGCCATCGGCGGTTGCCCAAGGAGAGTAAGGGTCGTTTGAACGCATCGCAGCTTGCAGTGTCTGTTTTTCGTCCGCCAGCAAAGCTGCAACCGTTGCAGCAATCACGAAATCTGCATCGGGAGCATCGGCTTGCGGCAACACTTCGGATAGATGCTGGTCGAGATAATTGGTCGTGATATTACCGGATGCAATAACTGGGTGCCTGACCAGTTTTTCCAGAAACTCGATGTTTGATTTCGGTCCTTTGATGTCGGCATACGACAATGCAGTTTGCAGTTGAGCCAAGGCGCGCGGGCGATCTTCATCCCAGATGATCAGTTTGGCGATCATCGGGTCATAGAAAATACTGACGGTGTCGCCTTCCACAACGCCGGTGTCAAGCCGCACATTTTTTGATGTTGCCGGAAGATGCAGTTTTTCGAGACGTCCCGAACCAGGCAGGAAATTTTTCTCCGGATCTTCCGCATACAGGCGAACTTCGATGGCATGGCCTTTTGTTTGAATCTCCGATTGGGTTAACGGAAGTTTCTCGCCGGCGGCAACACGCAACTGCCATTCCACCAAATCCAGACCGGTAACCATTTCGGTAACAGGATGCTCGACTTGCAGACGGGTGTTGATTTCCATGAAATAGAAATCGCCTTCGGCCCCGACGATGAATTCAACCGTGCCTGCATTGACATAGTCAATTGCCTTGGCAGCTTGAACTGCGGCGTCGCCCATTTGCTTGCGTCGTTCGCTGGTCAGGAAAGGCGAGGGCGATTCTTCGATCACTTTTTGATAGCGGCGTTGTGCCGAACATTCGCGTTCATTCAAATGAATCGTATTGCCGTGGCTATCGGCAAAGACCTGGATTTCGATATGGCGTGGTTGTTCGATGTATTTTTCGAGCAATACGCGATCGCGACCAAACGCGTTCTTGGCTTCGCGTTGGCAGGATTCCAGATTCGCCAGGAATTCTCCGGAACTGCGGACGATACGCATGCCCTTGCCACCGCCGCCATGTGCCGCCTTGATCATCAACGGATATTGGATTCGATCGGCTTCCTGCAACAAATAAACCGGATCCTGATCCTCCCCGGTATAGCCCGGCACTACCGGAACCCCGTGCGCTGACATTAAATCCTTCGCCCCGGCTTTGCTTCCCATTTTTCGCATCGAATTGGCTTTGGGGCCGATAAAACGAATGCCTGCTGCTTCGACGGCTTCGGCAAAGTCTGCGTTTTCGGATAAAAAACCGTAGCCGGGGTGAATCGCCTGCGCACCGGTTCTTATAGCGGCTTCGATGATCCTGTCGCCACGCAAATAGCTATCGGATGGGATGGAGCCGCCAACGTGAATCGCCTCGTCGGCCTGTTTTACATGCTGGGCTTTTGCGTCGGCATCGGAATACACCGCGACGGTTCGAATGCCGAATTGTCGGCAAGTACGAATAATCCGGCAGGCGATTTCACCACGGTTGGCGATTAAAATTTTAGTGAACATGTTTGCTTATTCGCCTTCCCAGTAACCAACGTTGTTTTCTTCGAAGTTTCGGATTCGTATCGCCGTATCGTCGGCGAGAAAATGAGCAGCACCAGTCTTTCCCGAGTCCGGGTACTGCACCAGATCCGGTGTTTGCGTCGTGCTGACGCCGATGTATTTCATGACCATGGAACTAGAGGTGTTGATGATCTGGTGCGCAGTTTGTTTGCCGCCAACCGGGCAGGCGATGAAGTCGCCCGAGCGAATCGGATAACGGGTTTCACCAATTCTGACTTCGCCTTCACCTTCAAGAATGAAAAACATTTCCTCGTTGCCGTAATGGTTGTGGAAAGGAAAAGCGGTTTTTTCCGGCGGCACGATAGTCAAGCTGTAGCCTAGTCTTTGCGCGCCGATCTGTTCCGCAATTTCCGCCATTTCGGCGCCACGATATTTTTCCGGCGATTGATCCGGCGGCTGCGTAATCAATCGCGGCTCAAGCTGGTCCAGGTTAATGATGTGTTTTTGCATGTGCGACTCTTAAACCCAGTTTGCTGCGCGCTTTTCAAGAAAAGCGTTCAAGCCTTCCTGGCCTTCGGTGGATACACGCAGTTTTGCGATCAGTGCTGCGTTCTCCTGGTCCATTTTTTCTGCGTTTGCCTGGGAATTTCCGCTGATACGTAATGCCAATTTCTTGGCTTCGGTCTGAGCGGATGGTCCGCCTTTCAATAGCCAATGCAAAACTTTGTCGATGGTTTCATCAAGTTGTGAATGCGGCACGGTTTCATGCAGTAAGCCAATGCGCAAGGCGAGGGCGGAATCGAAAATCTCCGCACTCAGGAACAGTCGGCGTGCATGGCGGAGACCAATCGCCGAAATAACGTAAGGAGAAATCACCGCTGGCACCAAGCCCAGTTTGACCTCGCTCAGCGAGAATTTTGTTGCTTCGATTCCAATCGCGATATCGCAGCAGGCAATCAAACCAACGCCGCCGCCATAAGCCGCACCATTCACGCGGGCGATCGTTGGCTTGTTCAGGTAATTCAGGGTTCGCATCAGTTTTGCGAGCTGCAGTGAATCCTGCAAGTTTTCGGATTCGCTGGCTTTCGCCATCGAGCGCATCCAATTCAGGTCAGCGCCGGCCGAGAAGGTGGACCCTGTACCGGTGATAATGACCGCACGGACGCTGTCGTCCTTATCCAGCGCCTCCAGCGCGGCGGTCAATTGCTGGATCAACTCGGCATCGAAAGCGTTATGGGTTTCCGGGCGGTTCAGGGAGAGTGTGGCAACACCCGCAAGTTTGTTCAGAGTTAACACGGCGTCCCCATGAATTGGTCCTACAACGGCAATCCTCCAATGATACCGAGCTGGCCCGGTTTGCCATAGCGGAGCTTGTTGTGCCCCCTTATGGATGTATAATGCGAATCATTACCATTTAGCCGGGAACTTGGATGTTGCTCAGCGAACTAGCTTTAGGACAATCCGCAAGTGTGGTGTCTGTAGAAGATGCCTATCCGGAGGATGCCATTGCCCAACGTTTGCGGGATCTGGGTTTTGTCAGCGGTGAATTGCTGAAAGTACGTGCTGTCGGGCCAATGGGCGCCGAGCCTATCCTCGTGAAGATTGCCAGCTCGCAATTTGCCCTGCGCC
>CAZPCE010000289.1:0-3713 GCA_964584915.1 uncultured Arenimonas sp.
ACTGGGCAATAGTACGCAGGCAAAACTGGATTACCTGCCGGAGCATACGACCGACTTCCTGTTCTCGGTATTGTCGGAAGAATGGGGCTGGATCGGCGTGATTTTCGTTTTCAGCCTGTATATCTTCGTGATCGGTCGCTGCCTGTGGATTGCCGCCAACGCCCGCGACGGCTACTCGCGCATCCTGGTTCGCGCATTGGCAATGACCTTCTCCGTTTATGTTCTCGTCAACGGCGGCATGGTCGTCGGATTGCTGCCGGTCGTCGGCGTGCCGATGCCGTTGCTGAGTTACGGCGGCACTTCAGCCGTATCACTGCTGGCCGGATTCGGCATCGTGATGTCGGCCAAGGCACACCGTAAATTCATGGGCGCCTAGTGCAAACAAAATCTTTATCAACGCCGTGTTAGATTAGTAAAAAATTCAGGTGCCACACTATGCGAATTGCGTTATTGACAGCTTCACTCTGCTTCCTGGCCGCCTGCGCAGCCGACGTAAAAAAGAATGAAGCGGCAAAGCCGGCGATGGATTCGACACCGATTCAAACACCCGCAGCCGTAACCAATGCGACTATCGCACCGACAACTCCGGTTGTGGTGGCTCCACCGATGAAGCCCGAAGAAAAAATCGAGTTGTTCATCGCCAGCACTTCGAAAAAATACAATATTCCGGAAAACGAAATTCGTGCCACGCTTGCGCAAGCGCAATACCGTCAAGGCATTATCGATGCAATTACCCGGCCGGCCGAAGCCAAGCCGTGGAAAAACTACCGGCCCATTTTCATTACCGATGCGCGCATCAATGGCGGCCGCAAGTTCATGGCCGAACACCGCGCCGAACTGCAACGCGTGCAAGACCGTACCGGCGTGCCGGCGGAAATCATCGTGGCAATCATCGGCGTGGAAACCAGTTACGGCGCCAACATGGGTAGTTACAAGGTGCTCGACGCCCTTTATACCCTCGGTTTTTACTACCCGAAACGCGAAGCTTTTTTCTCCAGCGAGCTGGCGCATTTGTTCGAATTGAGCAAAGTCGAGAAATTCGACATCCAGCAGCTCAAAGGCAGCTATGCCGGTGCGATGGGCTGGGGGCAATTCATGCCGTCCAGTTACCTGAACTACGCAAAAGACGGCGATAACGATGGTCGCCGAAATCTGTTCAACAATCTCGACGATGTATTCTCGTCGGTAGCCAATTATTTCGTCGGCTATGGCTGGCGCAAAGGCGAACCGGTGTTCGTGCGAGCCAGCATGGATGGTACTGCGCTGCCTTTCGTGCCGGAAACGCTTGAGGCGAAATACTCGTTGGCCGAACTTGCACAAAAAGGTTATCGCCCGACCTCGATCGTTCCCGATCTGCCCGCCACTTTGCTGACACTGGACGGCAGCGAAGGCACCGAGCATTGGATCGGCTTCAATAATTTCTACGTGATTACACGCTATAACCGCTCACCCTTGTATGCAATGTCGGTGTACCAACTGGCCCAAGCCATCGCCACGCCCGCTTCAGATATTCCCGCTTCGCAATGAGGTATGCCATAACGGCAGCGCTGCTGGCGCTTTCCATTGCGGGGTGCGCCGGCAAGCCGGCGCGAAAACCGCACGATGCGCCCTTGCCTACCAGACACGACTCTTCGTCGCGTCAAAACAGCAACGACTTGCCTTCGCAAACCATCGCGGAGTCGGAAAAACATGATCCCTGCGCACCGATTTACGAGCATGACGAGAAACGCTACACAGCCGGCGGCCGGTATGCGCCGGAGCTTTCCGACAGCGCTCCGCCAAGCGGCATCGAAGTCGACAGACTGACCGAACCAACACCAGGACCGGAACCACTTGCGAAATACGGCAACAAATCACCCTATACGGTTCTTGGCAAAACCTATTACGTGCTTGACCGATCCGACGATTATGATCAACGCGGCATCGCATCCTGGTATGGGCAGAAATTCAACGGCCGTAAAACTTCCAGCGGCGAAATTTATTCCATCTGCGAATTTTCCGCCGCGCATAAAACCCTGCCGCTGCCCAGCTATGTACGCGTTACCAATACCAGAAACGGCAAAAGCGTGGTCGTTCGCGTTAACGACCGCGGCCCGTTTCATGATGGGCGAATTATCGACCTGAGTTACGTTGCCGCCATCCGTATCGGTCTGGATAAAACCGGCACCGCGCCCGTGCATGTCGAACTGGTCAAAGCGGCTGATTTCCGCCCGGAAAGACCTGAAGCGGAAATCAATCGGGCCGCTGACCCCGACGGAGAAGTTTCTTTGCAATTCGGCAGCTTCGCCGACAAGGACAACGCAAAACGTTTGCAGGATCGACTGCAAGACGCCGACATCGGCTACGTGCAGCTCGACAAGGTCGACGTTCAGGGGCGAACACTTTGGCGGGTTTTGTTGCAATCGGCGAAAAATGAACAGTTGGCCGACATTTTCGAGAAAATCCGGCAATTGGGCTTGCCGAAACCGAAAGTTGTCGCGCAAAAGCTTTAGAATTGCAGTATTGAAATCAACTGTATTTGCTGGAGTATCTATGCGTCTGTCACACCTGTTTCTAGCGGCTGTTTGCACGGCCACCGTCGGCTTCGCCATTGCGCAAACCCCGGCACCAAGCCCCGCAGCCAGCCCGACGACAACAGCGGCACCCATGCCACCTGCCCCTGCGCCCCAGGGAGCCAAGGCTTGGTTATTGATGGATTCGGCAACCGGTCAAATACTGGCCGGCGAGAATATCGACATGCCGGTCGAACCGGCCAGCATCACCAAAGTGATGACCAGCTATGTCGTCGCCGCCGAAATCAAGAATGGAAAAATCAAGGACACCGACATGGTGACCATTTCCGAGAACGCCTGGCGCGGCGGCGGTGGCAGCACCGATGGTTCCACCAGCTTCCTTCCGCTTAACGGCCAAATCAAATTGGCAGAACTCGAAAAAGGCATGGTCATTCAATCGGGTAACGATGCCGCGATTGCATTAGCGGAACACACCGCGGGCAGTGAAGCGGCATTTGTTTCGTTGATGAACAGTTATGCACAACGCATCGGCATGAAAAATACGCATTTCATGAATCCGCATGGCTTGAGTGCCGAAGGTCACGTTTCAACCGCACGCGATTTGGCATTGATGGGTCGCGCGATGATTCGCGAATTCCCGAATGCCTATGCCTACAACAAGATGAAAGAATTGACCGTCAACGGTATCACCCAGCACAACCGCAATGGTTTGCTTTGGAAGGATCCAAGCGTTGACGGCATCAAGACGGGACACACCTCGACCGCCGGCTTTTGCCTGCTGGCATCGGCACAACGCGACAACCAGCGTCTGATTTCAGTCGTGATGGGCATCGACAGCAAATCGCAAGCCGAAGGTTTCCGCCTGCGCGAAATGGGCAACCTGAATTTGCTTAACTGGGGTTTCCGCTTCTTCGAATCTCACACTCTTTATGCCGCCGGCGCCAAGATCGCCGAACCGAAAGTCTGGAAAGGCCAAGCGGACCTGGTCAAGCTAGGTGTCGCTGAAGATATGGTAATCAACGTTCCGCGCGGCCGTTATCAGGAACTGAAACCCAGCATGGATTTGCCGAAGTTCGTGGTTGCTCCGCTCAAGAAAGGCCAGAAGGTCGGCACCGTTCGCGTCAGCCTGGACGGCAAGGTAATTGCGGAGCGTCCACTCGTCGCGATGAACGATGTCGAGGAAGCAGGTTTCTTCGGACG
>CAZPCE010000290.1:0-3708 GCA_964584915.1 uncultured Arenimonas sp.
CCGGAAGTTTATCAGGCTCTGAGCGAGTCTGAATTTTTCATGGCCTTTTTGGACAATAAATGACCGAACTAATTCACATTTGATGAAAGATCGATTTATTTACCACTATCGTCGGAGCCGAAGTATGCTGCAGCGCGGTTTGCGAAGCCTGCGCGTCCGCGGCCTGAAAGCCAGTCTGGCGATGATTTCGCCGGGCTTGAAGCAGCCTCGCGCTGGGCATGCGCTGCATTTTCCCGGCACGACCGAAATGGATAAGCTCGCGTCCGCCGATTTCGGCTGCGAACGTCCCAGGGTCAGCCTGGTTATCCCGATTCACGACAAGCTCGAATTGACCAAGACCTGTCTTGCAAGTCTGCTGTTGCAGCGTGGCGACATCGCGTTCGAAGTTATCGTGGTGGACGACGCATCCAGTGACGCCAGTTTCGAATTTTTATCGGGCATCAAGGGCTTGCGCGTGTTTCGCATGCCCGAACAAAGCGGTTATGTTCTCGCCTGCAACCATGGCGCAAAACACGCGCGTAGCGAGATGCTGGTATTTTTGAACAACGACACGGTGGTTCAGAAAGACTGGTTGGAAAACCTGCTGGATACCTTCATTGAATTCCCCGACACCGGCATTTGCGGTGCAAAACTGCTGTATCCGAACGGTCGCCTGCAAGAGGCCGGCGGCGCGGTTTTCCGGGATGGCAGCGTCTGGAATATCGGCCGTTTCGAACAGGCCGACAATCCGCGCTTTAACTATGTCCGGGAAGTCGATTATGTGTCGGGCGCCGTGCTGGCCATTCGTAAAAACCAGTTCGACCGACTGGGAGGATTCGATCCGCATTTCGCGCCCGGTTATTTCGAAGACACCGATCTCGCCATGCGCGTTCGTGCGTCGGGACTGAAAATCCGCTACCAGGCTTTTTCGCGTGTCGTGCATCTTGAAGGTGCAACCTCGGGAACGCGTCTCGACAGCGGAATGAAAGCTTTTCAGGTTCCACACCAGATCAAATTCGCCGAACGCTGGCAAACGGCATTGGCCGATTTTCCTTCCCGTCCCGATACGGAAGAGGAAAACAAAACGCTCGCATTCAAATCCGGCAGGAAAAAAGTCCTGGTCATGGACGAACATACGCCCAGGGCCGATGCCGACTCCGGTTCATTGCGGCTGCTTCACCTGATGCAAAGCCTGCAACGCGAAAACTGCGACCTGCATTTCATGCCGGCGGATTTGAATTTTGATCCCGTTCATACCGCTTGCCTGCAACGACAAGGCATTGCCTGTTATTACCGGCCCTGGACAAAAAGCGTATTTGGCTGGCTAAAGGAAAATGCCGGGCAATTCGACCTGATCATCGTCAGCCGGGTTGAGCTGATGGCGAGCGTTTACGACACGCTCAGACGAGCCGCACCCGAAGCGAAGCTGGTTTTCGACACGGTCGATCTGCACCACGTCCGCGAGGCGCAGGAAGCGGAATTGTCGAAATCGGAAGCATTGAAGAAACAGGCGCAGGTGACCAAGGCGAAAGAATACGCACTGATGGAAAAATGCGACGAGACCTGGGTGGTAAGCGAAACCGAATATCTTGCGTTGAAAAGGGACTTCCCCGGGAAAAATATTCGTCGCGTTTCGAACATCCATGCGCTGCGCGATGAAACGCCGGCTTTCAAGGATCGCAAGAATATTTTATTCGTCGGAAATTTCCGGCACGCGCCGAACGTCGATGGTTTGAAATGGTTTCTTGAAAGCGTCTGGCCAAAAGTGCATTCCGAACGTCCGGATATTGCGCTGGACATTGTCGGCGGTTCGGCACCCGAACATTTAACGGAAATTTCCGGAAACCTGAATGTCGTGTTTCGCGGCCATGTCGGCGACATCGAAAAATGGATTGACGGCGCACGCATCAATATCGCTCCGTTGCGTTATGGCGCCGGCGCAAAGGGCAAGATAAGCCAGGCATTGGCTTTCGGCTTGCCGAGCATTACGACTACGGTCGCTGCGGACGGAATGCATTTAACCGACGGGGAATCGGTGCTGGTTGCCGATGATGCCGAAGCTTTTGCAAACGCAATCCTGGTTCTTTACGAAGACGAAAACACATGGAACCGGCTGTCGAAAAACGGTTACGCCATTGCCGAAGAATTCTTCTCGGAAACGGCGGTTGCAGAAGAGATCAAGACCATGCTTTTGTAGAATGGGCGTTGTGCACCCTGCTCACAGCGCCAATCCGCGATTAAAAAGGCAAAAAGTAATGAATGACTGCACCGCAAATTACATGTGGAATTTCAAGCCCGGTGAAAAAGCACCCATACCCACGGCATGCATCGATCACAACCGGAGTTTCTTCGGCAAGACAAATATTGTCTCGCCTGCCGATATCGAGTTACTGGCAAGCCATTATCCCGGGCTGGTCGAGCTATGGCATCGCATACCCCACTGGATCATCAAGGCGGACTTGGGGCGCCTCCTGTATATTTATTTCAACGGCAATTTCTATTTCGACGTCGATTGCAAAATAAGAAAACAAATCCCGGTTAGTTCCGACGGTTTTATGGTTTTATTTACCGAAACCATTCTCAAGAATGTCAATAAACTGGGCCCACGGGAATGCAAGAATCCCGAAAATGTCTTGAGAGTTGCCAACTATGCTTTCGGTACGAATGTGGTCAAACATCCCTTCCTGAATGACGTCATCCTGGAATGCATCAAGCGGCTAGGCATTTTAATTGATTCAAACTCTTCCGAACTGTCGCAACAAGACATTCTGTGGGTTTGCGGGCCTGATGTCATTACAACCATTTATCATGAATCCGGGCAGTCGCATTCCGATTTAGTCCTGCTGGACACCAGTTATCTGTCGCATCTTTGCCACGGGTCCTGGCGCGAATAACATCCTGGAACGGCGTTTAGTTTCAGGGAAGCGGATCGCGACCATCGCTTGCGTCGAGCTTGAAACTCACCAGCACCTCGATGTACTCGATGCTGATGCACAGTGGCCAGAACATTTCAGAACGACCTGATCTGCATCATTCATGCTTTATGTCTCAAATCAAATCAACCCAACCTTCTCGCTTCCTGTATGCCAGGCACGGCGTTCAAGCGTCCCAACAGATCACTGAGCTGCTCGAAATCGGTCACTTTCAGCAGAAAATTGATTTCCGCCATGCCGTGGCTGCCGTCGATTTTCGAATCTACGCCCTGAATCTGGACTTCGTTCTGACCAATGATGTTGGTAATGTCTTTCAATAGCCATTTCCGGTCGAATGCGCGCACGACCACATTGACCAGATAACGGGATTTGTCCGACTGCCCCCAATTGACCGGCAAGCAACGATCTTCGTGCTGGCTCAGCAAGCGCTGTAGCGAAGTGCAGGAAGAACGGTGAATGCTGACGCCGCGTCCTCGCGTCAGGTAGCCGATGATTTCATCGCCCGGCACCGGCTGGCAGCAGCGTGCAAGTTGCGTGAGTAAATTACCGACGCCCTCGACCGTAAACTGTCCGGCGTTTTTCTTGATCGCGTATTTTTTCGGCGTGGTTTTCACGACGTCGGGCAACTTGCTGGTTTGCTGGTGCTCGTGCAGTGCGCGGCTGACCTGATTCGGGCCGACATCGCCAAGCGCCAACGCCAAATACAATTCGTCGGTGTTCGGCAAACGGAATTTTTCGAGTATCGGCGCCAGATCGGCATTCAACAAGGCAACACGCCGCAATTCCTTTTCCAGAA
>CAZPCE010000291.1:0-3707 GCA_964584915.1 uncultured Arenimonas sp.
TCGCGCTGTTTCAGTGCGGCATTGATCAGGCGAATGACGGCGAGTTTTTCTTTTTCGCCGCTCTTCATGGCGGTTTTCATGTCTTCGGTGAGTTGGGCTTTCATGCTCATGGGAGTTCTCCTTCAAATTTCGGAAATACAAAAGGCCGGTGATGCTTTCGCAAAACCGGCCTCGTAGTCAGAACGCACAAGGCGTTCTAAAAATTAATACATGCGTTGACGTTTGGTGACGTCGCGCGAGCTGCGGCGCAATTGACGCTTAACAGCAGCTGCAGCTTTACGCTTGCGTTCTTGAGTCGGCTTTTCGTAGAACTCTTTCTTGCGGGTATCAGCCAGGACGCCGGCTTTTTCACAAGTGCGCTTGAAACGGCGCAGGGCAAATTCAAAGGGTTCGTTTTCGCGGACTTTTACATTAGGCATTTGAAACTCCAAAAATCAGGATTTCGCTTTGACTCCAGGCCAACTGGGCAGCGAGCCGCGTATGATACGCGGCATCCCCACTTCCGTGCAAGCCAAAACAGGCAGAAATTAGAGACGACATGCGAGTTTTAGGAATCGAAACCAGCTGCGACGAGACCGGTGTAGCGCTGTATGACACGACTTTGGGCCTGCGGGCGCATGCCTTGTACAGCCAGATCGCGTTACATGCCGAATACGGCGGCGTGGTGCCGGAGCTGGCCAGTCGCGACCATGTGCGCAAGCTTTTGCCGCTGGTCCGCCAGACCTTGGCCGAGGCCGATTTGTCGGTTTCCGATATCGATGCCGTGGCTTTTACCGCCGGTCCGGGTCTGATTGGTGCACTTCTGGTCGGCGCGGCCGCCGGTCGGGCTCTGGCCTGGGCTTTGGAGGTGCCGGCGATAGGTGTTCATCATATGGAAGGCCATTTGCTGGCTCCGTTGATGGAAACCAATCCACCGAAACCGCCATTTGTGGCGCTTCTGGTATCCGGCGGTCATACCCAGCTCGTGCTGGTGAAAGCCATTGGCGACTATCAACTGTTGGGCGAAACCCTCGATGATGCCGCCGGCGAGGCCTTCGACAAGACTGCCAAAATGATGGGCTTGCCGTATCCGGGCGGCCCGGAGCTCGCCAAATTGGCGGAAACGGGTACGCCGGGCAAATACAAGTTTTCCCGCCCGATGACAGATCGCCCCGGGCTGGATTTTAGCTTTTCCGGTCTGAAAACGCAGGTTTTGCTGGCCTGGCAGAAATCCGACAAAACCGAATCGACGCGCGCCGATATTGCCCGTGGTTTCGAAGACGCGGTGGTCGATACGCTGGCGATTAAATGTGAACGCGCTTTGCATTTGTGCGATACCAACCAGTTGGTGGTCGCCGGCGGCGTGGGTGCGAATACGCGCTTGCGCGCCAAATTGAACGATTCGTGCACGAAATTGCGCGGACAGGTCTATTTCCCGCGCCCGGAATTTTGCACCGACAACGGCGCGATGATCGCTTTCGCGGGTGCCTTGCGTTTGCAGGCTGGGCAGATCGAAACCTTCGCCATCACGGTGCAAGCACGCTGGGATATGGCAACATTGTCACGGGTATAAAGGTGTGCGCTGGCGCACCGATTAGTTTCAACAAATCATTAGAATTAAAGTTGAAAGCAGTGCGAGACGGTGTGCTTTAGCGCATCGATTACTTTCAATCGCGGCTGAAGCCGCTCCCACAAGAACGGAATTTATGGACAAGGTTTTTATCGAGGCACTGGAAATCGAATGCGTGATCGGTATTTACGATTGGGAACGGAAAATCAAGCAGCCTATCGTGCTGGATATCGAAATGGCTTTCGATAATCGCATTCCTGCCGCGAGCGACAATATCGAAGACACGCTGGATTACAAAGCGGTCAGCAAACGCCTGATTCAATTCGTCAGCGAATCCGATTTCGGCCTTGTCGAAAAACTCGCAGAGCAGTGCTGCAATATCATTCTGGAAGAATTCAAGGTTTCAAACGTGAAATTGAAACTCAGCAAGATCGGTGCGGTGCGCGGTGCGAAAGCCGTTGGCGTGATGCTGGAGCGCGGCGCTTGAGCAAGTCGTTGCACGCGGCGTATTTGAGCTTGGGTTCCAATGAAAACCCGAAGCACTACCTGAAGCTGGCGGTCGAGGCATTGAAAGAGAAGTTCGGTCAAATAGAGTTGTCGCCGGTTTACCGCACGCCAGCAGTCGGGTTCGAAGGCCCGGATTTCCTGAATGCGGCAGCGGGCATTAAAACGGATTGGGATGTATTGAAGCTCGATGCCTGGTTGCATGAGTTGGAAGATGAAAACGGACGAAGACGCGACGTTCCGCGTTATTCAAGTCGCACACTGGACATCGATATCATCTTTTTCGATGACCTGATCATGTCTGGGCCGGGAAATCTCGTTATTCCAAGACCCGAACTCAAACATCCTTTCGTCTTGAAGCCCTTGTCGGATATTGCGCCGAATTTCCGCGATCCGTTATCCGGGAAAACACTGGCCCGTTGCTGGGCTGAACACCCGAACTTCAAACATGGTTTTGTTGAAGAATATATTTATTGATCCCCGTCAGTTCGGAGTTATTCGATAGCGCTTGTTCACAATACTAATGGTTGGTGGTGTTTTACTTCTATTGAAAGCATCAAACCCCGTCCTCAAATCACTCCAGAACGGCTGCCATTCCGAATTTTGCCAGAGGATTTCAGTACTGTCGAAACGAAACGGGAAAACGTGAACATCGATATTTTTCTGTCCCGAATGCAAGGCGGCATCCATCAAGGTATAAATTTCCTCGATGGCGGCGTCGCCCATCGCATAACAGCCAATCGACACGCAATTGCCATGCACCATCAGAAAATTTCCGGTGCGGCCGTTGGCACGATCATAGGCATTCGGATACCCCAGGTTAAAGGCAAGATGGTAATTACTTTGCGGGTTCAGCTGGCTCAGTCCGACGCGATAAAAACCTTCCGGCGCCTGGTTGTCGCCTTCACGTAATTTCGGGCCAAGGCGGCCCGAGTATGTGCAGATCGGGTAGGTGTGGAACAACACGTATTGGTCTTTTTTGGCGACCCAGATCTCCAGCACTTTTTCGGCTTTGAATATCCGGATGAAAATGGGGCTTCCATAATTTAGGTTCTTTTCTGCAAGCGCGGCTACCAATGCCGGCTTGACGCGCCTTGCCGCCTGTTCTGCACGGCTTTCGGCAAGGACGGTGCCGCTAAATACCAATAGCAATAAAGCAAACAGGAAACGACGGAATCCCATTGGCATGGTCATATGTTCAGATGCCGACCGCCATCGACGCGAATGATTTGTCCGGTACTGTAGCTCGCATCCTGGATGAGCCAACGCACGGCTTCGGCGATTTCCTCCGGATTGCCGGCGCGTTGCAGCGGTGTATTCGCGAGGATGACGGTTTTTTCGTTCTCCGGCTTTCCGGCATCGGGCCATAGAATCGCACCCGGCGCGATGGCGTTGACGCGAACATGCGGCGCCAATTCCTTTGCCAGCGATTGCGTCATCATCGCGAGTGCCGCTTTCGCCATGCAGTAAACCGTGTGTTGTTGCAACGGGCGTTCGGCGTAAATATCGACGATATTGACAATGCTGCCTTTGCTCGCCTGCAAATGCGGCGTTGCCGCCTGCGACAGGAAAAATGGCGCCCAGGCATTGGATGCAAACAATTGTTGCCAGTCCTTGTCTTGCGTGGTGCCGATCGGCGTCGGGAAAAAACTGC
>CAZPCE010000292.1:0-3681 GCA_964584915.1 uncultured Arenimonas sp.
TCTGCCTCGATATTGCAATAACGCGTGCTGCCGACAATGTCGCCCTTGGCATCGCACACGGCGAAAGGCATGGCTTTTCCCATATCGCGCAATGCCAATGCCTGCTCGATATATTCCCGCGCCGATTCCGGCTTCGGAACCGAGGTAAACCACAAATTCCAAAGCTCGCCGTCGCGAGCAGCTTCCTGCAAGCCGGTCACGTGATCAAGCGACAGGGGTTCAAGACTGACGTGCTTGCCTTTCAGTGTTTCCGTTGTTGACCAATGTTTTGCCATCTGTAGCTCTTATCCTTTCAACGTTGCGGGACGGGCCCGGCAATGATCAACCGCAAACTCGATTTGATCGAAATTCTCCAGTCCGTACCAGAAAACATTCCACTTCTCGCCTTTCAGGCAGCCATCGGCTTCATCGAAATAGAATTCGTTGATCGTATTGTCGGCACGTGAGCGCCAGAATAACTTCGGAATTTCAGCGCGCATCACATGCCAGGCCGCACGACCGAGGCCTTCACCCTGCGCATCTTCACTGACGGCAAATTTATCCAGGTGCGGAATGCCGTTTTCCAGCGTCAACACCAACGCAGCACGATAGTGTTCGCTGACAAACAAGCGATAAGGCTGCGTGGTCTTGAAATAATCGACCGCCAGTTTCCGGCCGAAACCGGATTCAATCAGGTGCTGGAGTTTCTTTCGGTCGCATTGCTTCCAGCTATCGAACACGTTGATTTTCTCGCCGCGACGCACGAGCGTACCGGAACCGCGATGGGTAAACAGCTCCTTGGCCAATTCATCAGGCTTGGTGATCGAGACCGAGGATGAAGGCGGCAACTGCATCAGCAAATCATGAATCTGCTCGATTTTCACTTTCATGCCCGAATGCAGCCAAGGCTGCTTCATCAACTCCTCGTATTCGGTCGAAAGATTGATTGAATCGATCAAGTCGCCTTCGCCATCGAGCAAGCCGCCGGTGCCAGTCAGGAAAATAATCTTGTAAGGCTGTAATGTCTTGACCAGTTCATTCGCGGCCCAATCGGCGTTGATGTTCAGTATCTGGCCACTGACGGTTTCGCCCAGGGAAGCAATCACGGGAATCGAACCGACTTTGATCGCGGCCTGGATGGCATCGGTTTGTACCTTGACGACTTTGCCGACCAAACCGTATTTACGCTTGTTCAATAAATCGCATTCGAACATGCCAGAGGTGATCGAGGTTGCACGCACACCCACCGCTTGCAGGGCTTCTACCAGATGCAGGTTTTCCTGCTGGAATACGCGGCGTACGACCGACAACACTTCCGGAGTGGTGACGCGCAAACCATCGACGATTTGCTTTTCGATTTTTGCCTTTTGCATTTCCAGATCAAGCTGCGGTCCGGCACCGTGCACCACGATGGGGGTGAGTCCGACCTGTTGCAAAAACGACAGGGAGGAAACCAGTGCGTCCAGATCGTCGCGTAAAATCGCGCCACCGACTTTCACGACGGCAAACTTTGCCGCGTCGAGTTTCGAGAAGCGTTTCAGGTATTGCTGGATTTCTTTCGGGCTGGCCATATTGGACAGCAACCGAACGATCGTGGAGCGCAAATCATTCATTGTGATCGGTACCGACATGGAAGCCTGATGGAAGCGACCTCCCCGCCAACGTGTGGCTGATGGTAGCGGCTGTATTTAAGGATGACGCGTTGAGTGACACTGTCTGCGCGATATTCATTTGATCTCCATTATTTCCTTGTACTTCGAAACCACCGTTGCCAACTGATCCAGCGCCACCCATTCGTCTGCGGTATGCGCCTGTGCAATATCACCCGGGCCATAGACCAATGCCGTCATTCCGGCTGCCGAAAACAGGGCGGCTTCAGTCCAGAAATCGACCGCGTTTCCGATATCCAGGCCGAGCGAGTCTGCGAGGTCACGCGCTTCCAGACGACGATTTTCCGCCGACGCGATATCGCCAGCAGGCAAGCAGGCGCCGCGAAAGGTTTCTTCGTATTCGGCCAATACTTTTTCAGATGTGAAAGAGCGGAAGATTTGATGCAGCTCTTCAAAATCCTGCGAAGGCAATGGACGAAAACCAAAACGGACTTCAGCGCTCGGAGCGATCATGTTGGCCTTGATACCGCCTTCGACACGGCCAATATTGAAACGGAATCCGGTCAGTCCGCCGAAACGGAGATGCTGCAAGGACTGCACATGATTCAAGGCTTTATCGCCCCAACGCATGGCCTGGTGCACAGCGCTAAGCTCCAGCGCATTGACATCCGAAGCATGTCCTGCCTGGCCCTTGAACACCATGCGTGTCGAGACGATACCGCGATGCGCCAACACGGCTTGCGCCATCGTGGGTTCGGCAACAATGGCTTCCTTGAAGCCATGCTCTTTATTGCGTGAAAGAAACGAAGCGATGCAACGCGCATCATTGGCTTCTTCATCTGTGGTGAATAAAAACGCTGCGGGGCCCTGCGTATTTTCCGCGGCGGCCAGTAAACAAGCGGCGGCACCTTTGATATCGCAGGCACCAAGACCGATGGCTTTGTCTGCAGTCACCCGCAAGCGATGCGGGCTCGCGGTCCACGCAGGCGAATCAGGCACCGTATCCAGATGCACATTGAACACGCGCGAAGTTTCACCGCGCACGGCAAGCAAGGAAACGGCGCCAGCGCCGTGATCGCTCAGCTCAATCCGGAAGCCCGGCAGTGCTTCGCACAAATAGTCGAAGATGCCGTCAGTGCCGATCGCACGCGGCGGATTGCGGGTATCGAACGATACCAGTGCATCCAGATGTTCCAGCACCCGAGAAAGCATCAGCCTTGCTCCCGATTGATTTCAGCCCACAGCGTACTGCTCATGCCATACAGTTTGATGAAACCTTCGGCTTCGGCCACGCCCCAATCGGCGGCTTGCGCGTAGGTGGCACCTTTCGCATTCAGGATATGCGGCGATGAAATCGAAACGGCGGTGACTTGTGCGCCGGAAGTTTCGAGTACGACTTCACCATTTACTTTTGATTGATTGGAAGCCAGGAAAGACTCAAGGTCGGTCTTCAAGGGATCGTGATAGAAACCTTCATACACAAGTTCAATCCATTTTTTCGCGATATCGGATTTGAAGCGATTTTGGAGTTTGCTCAGTACGGCTTCTTCCAGCGCACGATGAGCCACCAGCAAGGCTGTCAAACCCGGGGCTTCGAAAATGATCCGGCCTTTCAGGCCGATCGTGGTATCGCCGGTATAAATGCCGCGACCGACGCCGTATTGCGCAAACAGGTGATTCAATTTGATCAGCATCAGATGGCCCGGCATGGCAACACCATCGAGGGTTTTCGCTTCGCCATTTTCAAAACCGATTTTGACCGACAGTTTTTCGGCAGGCCATTCGCTACGCGGCTTGCACCAACCGCTCGCGCCCTCGCCCGGCGCCTGCCAGCGATCGATTTCGCCACCCGACATCGTCAGGCCAAGGACATTTTCGTTGATGGTGTAGGCCTGCTGTTTGCTGCGAACTCCGAAGCCGCGTTGCTCCAGGTATTTCTGCTCGTAGGCACGCACTTCGGTATGTTCTTTCTGGATTTCGCGAATCGGCGCGATGATTTCGTAATCACCCAGCGCTTTCACCGCCAGATCGAAACGCACCTGGTCATTGCCCATGCCCGTGCAGCCATGCGCGATGGTTTTCGTGCCCAGCT
>CAZPCE010000293.1:0-3675 GCA_964584915.1 uncultured Arenimonas sp.
GCCGCCGAGCACTTCCCAGCTAATGCCGTTCACGATGAAATACAGGGTCCAGATCGCAAACAGCAGGGCGCAGATGGCGCGCGCCCAGAATGCCATGCCGTCGACTTTTTCCGGCGCCTCGGTCAGCCATTGCAAAAACGACTGCCGGATTTCGGGTTCGATTGAAATGGCTTCCAGGTCCTCGCTCTGCTTTGCGAGCCATTTACTGTAGACGATGCCGCAAGACGGACAAATATCCGGATGCACATGGCTATCGATTGCAGTTCGCCGATATTGGCATTTAGGGCAGGTAGTCATGGCATCATCATAATGCGTCCGCCGAAAAACACACTACTCCATGCCTTCGCTGCCTTTGCTCTTTTCTTTCCGCCGTTGTCCGTATGCGATGCGCGCGCGGCTTGCGATTGCCGTCAGCGGTATTGAGGTGAAATTGCACGAAGTCGACCTGAAAGCGAAACCCGAACGGATGTTGCTGCTATCGCCCAAGGGGACGGTTCCGGTCCTGGAATTACCCGATGGCCGCGTGCTCGATGAAAGCCTGGACATCATGTTATGGGCATTCCACCAGCATGATCCGCTCGGCATGCTGGACGGCTTTTCCGACGAGGCCGGCGCATTGATTCGGCGCAACGACAATGAGTTCAAGCGGGTGCTGGATTGCTACAAATATCCGGAGCGTTATCCGGAATTTTCGGCGCTGTATTATCGCCAAAGCGGCGAAATCTTTTTACGTGATTTGAATGCCAAGCTTGAGCAGAACGTTTATCTGCTGGAGGACAAGCCGGGCATTACGGATTTGGCTGTGGTGCCGTTTATCCGGCAATTTGCCCAGGTGGATCGCGCGTGGTTCGATGCGAGTCCCTATGCGGCCTTGCGTGCTTGGCTGGACAAGTGGGTTGCGTCGGAGGTGTTTGTTTCAGTGATGAGAAAACCGTAGGAGCGCCTTCAGGCGCGACAGATCCGGCGTGGTTTGTCGCGCCTGAAGGCGCTCCTGCAAAATGCTCACCTCAGCTGCAGCAAATCCCATTTGTTGCCATACAGATCCTGGAACACCACGACCGTGGCATAACTTTCTTCGCGCGGCGTTTCGCAAAAAACGACGCCTCTTTCTTTCATGTTCTGGTAATCGTTCCAGAAGTTGTCGGTTTGCAGAAATAGAAACACGCGGCCGCCGGTTTGATTGCCGATGCTTTTGGCTTGTTCGGCATTTGCCGCTTTCGCCAGCAGAATGCGCGCTTCTTTCGCACCGCGCGGCGCCACCAGCACCCAGCGCTTTTCATCGCTCAGTCGGGTGTCTTCCATCAATTCAAAATCGAGCTTGCGGGTATAGAAATCGATCGCTTCGTCGTAATCATTTACCACCAGACTGATTGCGTTTAAAAATTGGCTCATGGCAGGCACCTTCCGTTTTGGCGATTATCCCTTTTCGGCGCTGCAAAACGGACAAACCGGCAAACACGTCGGTTTTGGCCATTTTCGCCATTAAACTGTCGTAACCGCCACTATTGGGGGGCATAATTTAGGCAGATTCTGTGTTCACCCCGGGCACCGCCCGCTTTGAAGGAGACAGATCATGAAACGCATTAGCACCCTGATGGCCAGTATTTTGCTGAGTGGCGCCGCTTTGAGCGCTGAAATTGACAGCAACCCTGTTTACCAAGCCGGCAGTCAATACACCGCCGTTTTGAACAGCATTAATTCGCAATGGCGCCTGCTGCCCAGCGATGGTCAGGACTTCGCCATCCAGCTGGACAAGAATTGCCATTCGTCCACCGCCATTCCCGCCGGCCTGTGGTTGTTGACCCGCGATGCCGACGGCAAGCCGGAATTGTTGGCACCGTCGCAAACCGTGCTGCCGGCCGGCCATAGCGGCCATATTCCGGTGGTCAGTTGCAGCGACGACCAGAACAATGCGCTGGCTTTGCCCGCCAGCCTGATCCAATGGCTGGGCGACAACACCGGAGCGATTTATGTCGAATAAGGAACAACGTTTCACGCTGGGCCTGCTCGCAATGGAAGGCAGCGTGCTTTCCAGCTTGATCGGCCCGACGGACATGTTCCGAATTGCACAAAAACTGGCGCAAGTGCGCGACCCCGGCACGCCCTTGCGTCTTGAAACGGTATTGATCGGTGCGCGCGGCCTGACGCACGTCAACGGCAGCGGCGGCCTGCAACTCAGCGGCGTGCAGTCTCCGGATCTTTCGCTTGATTGCCTGCTGATCCCCGGCATCATGCACGACAGTGCCGAAGATCTTGTCAATCGACTGGCCGCTTATCAACCCGAGATGGAACTATTACGCGCCATGCATTTGCGCGGCGTTCCCTTGATAGCCGCCTGTTGCGGCGGTTTCCTGTTGGCCGAAACCGGCTTGCTCGACGGTCATGACGCGACGACGAGCTGGTGGCTGGACGCCGCGTTCCGCAAGCGTTATCCAAACGTGCAACTCGACGTCGAGCGCATGATCGTCGAAGACGGCATGTTGACGACGACCGGCGCGAGCACCGCCATTTACACTTACATTCTGCAATTGCTGGCAAAGCGCGTGGACGAAGCGCTCGCGCAATTGACCGGCCGCATGATGCTGATCGATACCGAACGCCAGAGCCAGGCGCCTTACATCACGCTGGCGTTGACCGAACGGCCACGGCATTCGCTGTCGGAAAAAGCGGAACGTTTTATCCAGCAACAATTGCATCGCGAATTGACCGTCAGCGAGCTGGCGGAATATTGCGATACCAGCGAGCGCAGTTTGCTGCGGCATTTCCGCCAGCATTACAACGCCAGCCCGATTGCCCATATCCAGCATCTTCGCGTTGAACGTGCGAAGGCTTTTCTCGAAACCACCTTGATGAGTTTCGATGAAATCGTCGAACGCTGCGGCTATCACGACAGCGCGAGTTTCCGGAAACTGTTCAAGCGGGCGACGCACCTGACGCCGGCGGATTACCGCGAACGTTTTCGATTACGGGCTTGATGTTTTATTTTCGATCCGCTCGAACAAGATCCTGGTAATCCGGACGGCGGCGCAACCATGCCTGCACATAGGGGCAGACCGGAACGACGCGATAATTTTCAGTACGCGCCCAATCGAGAGCCGCCCGGGTCAGCTCGCCGGCGATGCCGCGTCCTTCGAGCGGTTTCGGCACCAGCACATGAGTGAGTGACAAACTCAAATCATGCAGTTCGTAATCGATCACGCACAGCAGGTTCTCGACCTGTGTTTCGAACCGCTGCTGGCTCTGGTTGTTTCGTATGTCGTATTTCATCAATCGAGTGTAGAGGCAATGCCGTCAATAAGTTCAACGCAATGTCGAAACTGAGAACTTCATTCATAAAACTCCGGCTTCGTTAGGTTATTCGACCCATCTGTGTTCTGATGGAAGCCTACTTCGTACCCCATGCGCTTCGTGCGTTCCTGCGCGGCCCGCTTCGCCAATGTATTGCTGCGCAACGCAGTCTTACTTTTCAACGCATCTGCGAGAAAGCGACATGCCGGGCTATAGCGTCAAGACAAGCACCGTACAGGTGGGCGATCACGCCTACCAGATTCGTTCGCTCAGCGACAAACAACAATATGCCGATCCCCAGGGGCTGGCTGAACAGGCCGGCATTTCTTCGGCATCCTGGAGCTTGTTCGGACAACTTTGGCCAGCCGGACAAGTGTTGGCCAATGC
>CAZPCE010000294.1:0-3671 GCA_964584915.1 uncultured Arenimonas sp.
ACGGTCACCGCGACCGATAGCACCAGCGGCACGGCGGCTACCATCAGCCGTCCTTACCAGCTGGTCATCGCCAACCTGCCTGACCCGAGCACCGATGCCGAAGTCCGCGGATTGATTGAATCGCAGATCGCCAGCACACGTCGTTTTGCCGATGCCCAGGTCAGAAACTTCCAGCAACATCTGGAAAGCCTGCATAGCGGTCGCGATAAAGCCGGCTTCGACAATCAGGTCGGCTTTACCGGTGGTGTAAATGAAGAGTGCAGATCCGGTAGCTTCCGCTTCGGCAAAGAAGATTGCGACCGCACGAGCCTCGGTGGTGCCAACGGTCTGAGTGCCAATGGCGAAGCCTCGGGTTCGGATGAATCACCGGCCTTCAGTGTCTGGGCAGGTGGCGCCATCCGTTCCGGCAATCAGGACGCACAGAGTGGAGCAGCCAGCTATGACTTTGAAACCGACGGACTGAGCGTTGGTTTTGACAAACGTCTGTCCAGCGACTGGGTCGTCGGTACCGGCGTCGGTTACGGCCGCGATGAATCCAAAGTCGGCAACAACGGCACGCGCAATGAAGGCGAGGCTTATACCTTCGCGCTGTACGGCAGCTACCACCCGGATCAAACCTGGTTCGTCGACGGACTGGTTGGTTACCAATGGCTTGACTACCAACTGCGTCGTTATGTTACGGCCAACGGCAACACGGTATTCGGCCAACGCGACGCCACTCAATGGTTTGCCAGCCTCACGGTGGGTGGTGATTTCCACAACGCCAGCTGGAACTGGTCACCGTATGCCCGCTGGAATCTGGCTCGTGCGAATCTGGACGCGTACACCGAATCGGGTGATCCGATCTACGCGCTGGCCTATGACGAGTTGACCGTGCGTACCAATACGCTGAGCCTGGGCTTCCGTACGTCCTACGAGAACGATGTCAGCTGGGGCAGCTTCGCACCGCAGTTCCGACTGGAATACCAACATGACTTCCAAGGCGATACGACAGCCTCCATGCAATACGCGCTAGTGGGGTCGGGTACGATCTACGAAGGCGTTTTCAGTGGCTATGACCGCAATCGCTGGGTCTACGGAATCGGCGCCAACATGGGCTTCGACAATGGCTGGAAGTTCATGTTCGAATTCCAGGGCAGCGGCAATTCCGGTTCCGGCAACAGCCAAGGCGTACAGCTGAATCTGGAAAAGAGTTACTGATACAGAGAAAAGGGATAAAAGAAAAAGCGCTCCGAAAGGGGCGCTTTTTTTTATGAGTCGCCGCCATTTTTTGCAGGACAAACCGCCATCTCCGTTTTCGGCCATGGAGGCAAATCGATGAAACAGACCAACTTGATTATTTTGCAAATTTGCCAAGCAATTTTGATCGGATCAGTGAGCGGCATTGATTCGTAAGCTGCACCGTTGGTTGAACCCCCGAAGACCAGCGGTTTCTGGCATTTAAATCCCGGTAGGTTTCATGATGCTGCGTCAGCATTCTCGATTTTTCGCAGTTGCGTTCGTCACCTGCTGCCGCGGTCAGGCGGTTGCAAGCCAACTGTGCTTTGTTCGGTTGGTTACGCGAATGCTCAGTCCGCCGAACGACCGGGAATACATTTACCATCCCGCATTTGACGAAAGACGCAAGAAATCAATGCGGTAAAAAAGCATGGAATAGAGCTTTTTACGTACACGGTTTATGCATTGACCGCAGCATCAAAACTCAAGGCGTACAAGGAAGTGACTAGCTTTAGCGTTTATGCGCAATACTGGTAGTGATTTTGCAGCTTCCGGTAAATGAGCTAAGCCGGTTTGTGAGTTCATTTTGATCAAGACCTTATCGAACAAGATTGTGCAGCGGATTTTTTATGAACGAGGTACCCATGTCGCAGTCTTTGCGACAAGAAAGAATTAACCTTGAGGGATGGACGATACACGCAAACCACAGGCTCCGATCAAGGGGCGCGGTTCTGCCTCATGGGTAGCAGGTCGCTACGAGAAAACCATTGCCGTTGGCGAAGATGATGGCTGGGGTTCGGCTTACGACAAGGAGGGTTATCCGGAACGGCTCCAGACCACGGTAAGTGAAGAGCGGGCAAGGAGCATCATCAGCCGCAACAACTCTCCCGATATCGGCTTCAGTCAATCGGTAAATCCTTACCGTGGTTGCGAACATGGCTGTGTTTATTGTTTTGCACGGCCCAGCCATGCCTACCTGGAATTGTCGCCGGGTCTGGACTTCGAAACGAAGCTGTTTGCCAAAACCAATGCCGCAGAGCAACTTCGCCTTGAATTGGCCAAGCCTGGTTATAAACCTGCGCCGATTGCGCTTGGGATCAACACCGACAGCTATCAACCCATTGAACGCAATTACAAGGTAACCCGCGAAATACTCGAAGTATTGGCCGAATGCCGGCATCCCGTGAGTTTCGTGACCAAGGGTTCGCTGATTATCCGTGATCTGGATTTGCTGGCATCGATGGCAAAACAAAATCTGGTCAGTGTTTATCTGTCGATTACCAGTCTCGATAACAAATTATCGGCAAAGCTGGAACCACGAGCGTCTGCCCCGCATACCCGGTTAAAGACCATACAAGCCCTGCACGAGGCCGGTGTGCCGGTGGGGGTGTTGGTAGCGCCGGTTATCCCGATGATTACCGATCGCGATCTGGAGCATATTCTGGAAGCCTCACGCGAAGCGGGCGCGGCATCGGCGGGGTATGTGTTGCTCCGACTGCCGCACGAGCTGAAGCAAATCTGGCGCGAGTGGCTGGAGCTGCATTATCCGGAACGTGCTGCCCATGTGATGAGCCTGATGCAGCAGATGCACGGTGGCAAGGATTACGACAGTACCTTCGGAAATCGCATGCGCGGGCAAGGACCCTTTGCAGACTTGATCGCTCAGCGTTTTGCCAAGGCGCATAAACGACTCGGATTTGGCCGGTTGGGTCCGTTGGATTGCAGCCGGTTTCTTGCGCCTCGAAAGCCATCGCCCCAATTCGAGTTGTTCTAGCCCATGAAAAACGGCGCCTGGGCGCCGTTTTTCAGCAACGTTTTACTGGGCCATCAGGCAGTTTTGATTGCCTCGGCATTCTGCTCGAGCCGGTAACCATGCTGGAACACGCCGGAAAGCGTCCAGCCATGCTGGCCTTCCAATTCGAGTTTCTTGCGCAGGCGGCTGATGTGGGTGTCGACTGTGCGCGAGCTGACCAGCCCTTGCATGTTCCAGACTTGCTTGAGCAGGGTTTCTCGGCTGACGATATTGCCGCGGCGGCGGAACAGGTATTGCATCAGATCGAATTCCCGATCCGTGGTGGGAATGCGTTCGTTGTTGAGGTGTATTTCGCGCAAGTCTTCACGCAGGAAGTAAGGGGCGAATTCGTTATTGCTGGATGTCTGGGCGGCAAAACCCGAGCGACGCATCACGGCGTTGATCCTGGCAAGCAATTGCGCGGGATGGGGCGGCTTGACGATGTAATCATCGGCACCCGCGGTCAACCCGGTCACCACGTCTTCGTCGGTTTCACGGCCGGTGATCAGGATGACCGGCAGTTTCGATTGGTTTGATGCGCGAATCCATTCCAGCAATTCCAGGCCGCAGCCGTCCGGTAGCATCCAGTCCAATAGCACAAGATCAACGGAACTCCCGCGCACATGGCGGCGGAAACTGTCCGTATCGGCAAAGCTGTGAA
>CAZPCE010000295.1:0-3667 GCA_964584915.1 uncultured Arenimonas sp.
AGCACATTGTCGCTGCCGAAAATGGCCAGTGATGCCAATGCCGCCGCACATGCCAGCGGATTGCCGGTGTAGCTGTGCGAATGCAGGAAAGCACGTTCACGCGAGACATCCAGAAAACTCTCGTAAACATGCTGTGTCGTCAGCACGGCCGACATCGGCATAAAGCCGCCGGTCAACCCTTTCGACAGGCACATGAAGTCCGGACTGATATTGGCATGCTCGCAGGCAAACAAGGTGCCGGTGCGACCGAACGCGACGGCTATTTCATCGGCAATCAGGTGTGCACCATGTTGCGTACAAATTTCGCGCGCACGTTTCAGATACACCGGATCATACATGCGCATCCCGCCGGCACATTGCACCAGCGGTTCGAGAATAAGCGCACAGATTTCGCCATCATGTTGTTCGAAGATCGCCTGCAGCTTGCCTGCGCAACGCAATGCATAACTTTCGGCATTTTCACCGTCTTCAGCTTCATAGGCATCGGGTGAAGGGGCGAACAAGGGCTCAAGTAACAATGGCGCATAGACTTTCCGATACAGCGGAATATCGGCCATAGACAGTGCACCGAGAGTTTCGCCGTGATAGCCATTGCTGAGCGATATGAATTTCGTCCGCTTGAAATCGGCGCGATTGTAAAAATGGTGGAAGCTCATCTTCAGCGCGATTTCGACTGCCGCCGAACCGTTGTCGGCATAAAAAACGCGGGATAGACCTTCCGGCGTCGCGGCCACCAAAGCCTCGGCCAGTTTCAGGCCGGGTTCGTGCGAGAAGCCGGCATAAATAACGTGTTCCAGTGTCTGCGCCTGTTCGGCAATGGCGGCGGCAATACGAGGCTCGGAATGACCGAACAAATTCGTCCACCAACTGCTGACGGCATCCAGATATTGCTTGCCATCGACGCCTTCCAGCCAGACGCCGCGACCTCGGCGTATCGGCACCAGAGGCAATGTATCGGGGTGTTCCGCCATTTGCGTGCAGGGGTGCCACAGCACCGCCAAATCACGCTGCCGCCAAGCCGCGGCCTCTGTTAGCATGTGCGTATCAGAGTTCTGCCCAGATAAATTTTTCATGGCGCAATGATGTCGGCTCACGTGCCCCGTGTCTATGCCTGCATGTATCGCCAGCCCAAGGAAAGCGATGCCAACATTACCCATTATTCATCACAGCGAGGAGCAGGACCTCGGGCCTTATCGCATGGAGCGGCTTGACCTGGAATTCTCCAATGGCGAGCGCCGCCGCTATGAACGATTGAAAAGCCGCGGCCATGGCGCCGTGATGATTGCTGCCATTCCGCAGCCCGATACCATTTTGCTGATTCGTGAATACGCGGCCGGAAAACACGGCTATGAAATTGGCTTGCCGAAAGGCCGCATGGATGCCGGCGAAAGCATTCTGGATGCCGCCAATCGCGAATTGAAGGAAGAAGTCGGATTCGGTGCCAGGAAACTGACGCATCTGCGTTCCATCAGTTTGGCGCCGACTTACATGAGCCACGAAATCCATCTGGTGGTGGCGGAAGATTTGTATGAAGAAAGATTGCCGGGCGACGAACCCGAACCGCTGGAAGTGCTGCCCTGGAAATTCGACAACTTCAATGAATTGATGCTGCGTGAAGATTGTTCCGAAGGGCGTTCCCTGGCGGCCATGTATATCGTGCGTGATTGGTTGAAGACCCGAAAATAAAATACAAGACAATGAAATTAAGCCACGATCTGGAAAAAGCCATACTGCAAATCGCCCGCGATGCCGGCGATGCGATCATGAAAGTGTACGCACAGGATTTTGCGGTCCAATTCAAGGGCGATAACTCGCCATTGACCGCCGCCGATACTGCCGCGCATCACATCATCGAGCAAGGCCTGAATGTCCTGACGCCGGGCATGCCGGTATTGTCGGAAGAGTCAGCCGATATCGATTGGCAGACACGAAAACTCTGGCCGCGTTACTGGCTGGTCGATCCGCTCGATGGCACACGCGAATTCGTCAAGAAGAATGGCGAGTTCACGGTCAATATTGCCTTGATTGAAGATGGCCGCGCCACCTTCGGCGTGATTTACGCACCGGCCCTGAAGCTGTTGTGGTGGGGCGATGATGTGCAAGGTGCGTTTGCCCAACAGGACGGCGTAACGAAAAAAATCGCCGTTGATAAAACTTCGCGTAGCCCTTTGCGCGTCGCCGCATCGCGTTCGCATCTGGATGAAACCACCGCCGCCGCGCTTGCCCGCATGGGTGAAGTCGAACCGTTGAGCATGGGCTCGTCGCTGAAGTTTTGCCGCATCGCCGAAGGTGCGCTGGATGTATATCCGCGTTTCGCGCCGACATCCGAGTGGGACACTGCTGCAGGCCAGGCCATTTTGGAAGCGGCCGGTGGCGTGGTGTTGAATCTCGATGGCAGCCCGTTTCGCTACAACACCAAAGATAGTTTGTTGAATCCCCATTTTATTGCGCTGGCAAATGCAGAACTGCCATGGCGGAGCTGGTTGCATGACTAATATACAAACGCTTATCGACATCATGGCGAAACTGCGAGATCCCGATGGCGGTTGCCCATGGGATGTGAAACAGAATTTTTCCACGGTTGCGCCCTATACGATTGAAGAAGCCTACGAAGTCGCCGATGCGATTGATCGCAACGACATGCCGGACCTGAAAGACGAACTCGGCGATTTATTGTTGCAAGTGGTTTTCCACGCTCGCATGGCGGAAGAAGCGGGCCACTTCAAATTTTCGGATGTGGTCGAGAGTATTTGCGACAAGATGACGCGTCGGCATCCGCATGTGTTTGCCGGCGCGACCGTTGAGGACGCCGACGAACAAACGCGCTTGTGGGAGCTGCAGAAAAAACGCGAACGTGAAGAAAAAAATGGCAGCAAAGACGACAGTATCCTGTCAGGCATTTCGCGTGGTCTGCCGGAGTGGCAGCGGGCGGTGAAATTGCAGAAACGCGCGGCGACGGTCGGTTTCGATTGGCCGGATCCGAATCCGGTATTCGACAAACTGCATGAAGAAATCGAAGAGCTACGTGAAGAATTTGCCAAGGGTGTTGGCCATGCTGAACTCGAAGATGAATTGGGCGATGTGCTGTTTGTTGCGGCGAATCTGACCCGGCATGGAAAGGTCGATTTTGGAGCGGCTTTGCGTCGTGCAAATCAAAAATTCGAGCGCCGTTTCCGCCGTATGGAAGCGATGATTCACGAGCAAGGAAAGCAACTTGCCGATTTGAATCTGGAGCAGCAAGATACGCTCTGGAATGCCGCAAAGGCGGAAGACAAGCGAGGTGAGCTATGAGCCAGTACAGCAGTTTCAGTGACTTTTATCCTTTCTATCTGGGCGAGCATGCCAACTTGACTTGCCGCCGCCTGCACTTTATCGGTACCACCGGCATCGTGATTGTTGCCGCGCTGATCATTGCGCAAGTATTGCCACTGGTCTGGCTTTGGGCGATTCCGATACTCGGCTACGGTTTTGCCTGGGTCGGTCACTTCTTTTTCGAGAAAAACCGTCCGGCCACGTTCAAATATCCGTTCTATTCGCTGCTGGGTGATTGGGTGATGTACAAGGATATGTTGACTGGGAAAATCCGGTTTTGATTACGCCAGAAACTGCGGTAGCTTTTTCTTCAGGATCGCGACGAGTTCCGGATCCATATAGGAAAAATTATCCG
>CAZPCE010000296.1:0-3659 GCA_964584915.1 uncultured Arenimonas sp.
GTCATCAAGGATGGTTTCCATGGTGACACCAGCCGCATGTATGTCGCAGGGCAGCCGTCGGTAATCGCCAAGCGTCTGATTGATGTCACTCGCGAGGCCATGTTCAAGGCCATCCGGATCGTCAAGCCGGGCGCAACGCTGGGCGATATCGGCCATGCGATTCAAACCTATGTCGAAGCAGAACGTTTTTCCGTCGTGCGTGAATATTGCGGCCATGGAATTGGTCGTATTTATCACGAAGATCCGCAAGTGCTGCACTATGGCCAGCCGGGTACCGGCGTAATTCTCAAAGAAGGCATGACCTTCACGATCGAGCCGATGGTAAACCAGGGTGCACGCCATACGCGCCTGATGCCGGATGGCTGGACCGTGGTCACGAAAGACCGTTCCCTGTCGGCGCAATGGGAGCACACGGTCCATGTCACCCATGATGGCGTGGAAATTCTCACGCGTGTTCCAGGTGACGATAACGATTTATGAGTGAATCTGTTCGCTTGGCCGATGCAATAAAGGCCGGGCGTTTGGCTCAGGCAAGCACGACAAACGAATGGCGCGATGCCGCTCGGGAAATGCTGGCAGAACATCTGCGCCAATTGCGCGAGCGCTTTGAAAAAAACGAAGTTATCGAGAAATTGATCGCCGCGCGTTGTGCCATTGTCGATACCCTCGTGCAATCGGCCTGGCAACGCTGCTTCAAGGACAACATCGAAATCAGTCTGCTGGCGACCGGCGGTTATGGCCGCACCGAAATGTATCCGCACTCGGATATTGATTTGCTGATCGTCGCCAACAAAAAGCAGCAAAAGCTTTATTCGGGCCACTTGTCCGCTTTCTATGCCTTGCTCTGGGATTGCGGTCTGGCCAGCAGTCACGCAGTGCGTTCGGTGGATGAATGCCAGCAAGCGGCGAAAGAAGACATTACCGTTTTGACGGCGCTGATGGAATTGCGTTTGCTTGCCGGACCGGACGTGGTTCCCGATTTGAAGAAACAGCTGTCGACAAAAAACCTGTGGAGTGCGAAAGCGTATTTCACCGCCAAGCGCGAAGAGCAACGCGCACGCCATGCACGCTTCAACGACACCGCCGACAATCTCGAACCCAATTTGAAAGAAGGTCCGGGCAGCTTGCGTGATTTTCATACGCTCAGCTGGATGGCAAAACGATTGTATGCCGTGAACAGTCTTCATGATCTGGTGCCGATTGGCGTATTGGGCGAGGATGAATACCAGAGCCTCGAACGCGAATGGCGGGTGCTGGCACGCCTGCGTTTCGGTTTGCACCTGATTTCGAAACGCAAGGAAGAACGCCTGGTATTTGATCACCAGAAAGTATTGGCGGCCTTGATGGGTTTGCAGGATATCAGCACCGACAATCTTGCCGTTGAACAAATGATGCAGGGATTCTTCCGCAGTGCGGCGACCATGCGGCGTATCAATGATCGTCTGCTGCAACGGTTCGACGAGCAATTGGCGGTCAAGGTAAAAGTGGTTCCGGTCGCCAATGGATTCGAATTGCGCCAAGGCTATTTGGCCATGACCCAGCCTGCCAGTTTGCAAGGCGGCATGCTGAACGTTCTGCATCTGTTTGAAGTGTGGGCCTCGCAAAAAACCGATTGCGGTTTGCATTCCGAAACCGCACGTTCGCTGGCGGAAGCCTTGCCGGTGATCCGGGCCTATGCCGAAGAAACTCCGGAAGTACACGAAAAATTCCTGCAGATGCTGCAGAAAGACACCGCTGTATCGAGTTTGACTCGAATGGCTCGGCTCGGTGTTTTATCGCGCTATCTGCCGGCGTTCGGCAAAGTCGTCGGTCGCATGCAATACGATCTGTTCCATGTCTATACCGTCGATCAACATACGCTGACAGTGTTACGCATCATGGACGGTTATATGCGTGGCCCGCTCGAAGGGTTCTCGATGGCGCATGAAGTGGTGCCGCATCTCCGCAAGCCGCATCTGTTGATATTGGCCGGGTTGTTTCACGATATTGCCAAAGGTCGCGGCGGCGATCACGCCATTCTAGGTGCCGACGATGTTCGCGAATTCTGCATTGCGCATGATATTTCCACTGCCGATACGGAATTGCTGGCGTGGCTTGTCAAAGAGCATCTGGTGATGTCGGTCACGGCTCAACGGCAGGATATTTCCGATCCTGAAGTCGTCACGCGTTTTGCCACTCGCGTGGCCGACCGTGAACATCTGGAATATTTGTATTTATTAACCTGCGCCGATATCGCGGGCACCAGTCCCAAATTGTGGAATGCCTGGAAAGACCGCTTGCTGGCGGATCTATATACGGCGACGCGATTCGTATTGCGGCGCGGACTCGAGAACAAGCTCAATGCCGAGGACATCATCAGCGATACCCGCGAGACGGCGTTGGCGACCTTGATGGATCGGAGCGTCGATGCGGATCTTGTAGTTGAACTGTGGAAGTCATTTCCGAATGAAGCGTTCCTTCGTTATCGCCCGGAACAAATCGTCTGGCAAAGCGAGGGAATACTGAAGAACCTCGTGCATCCATCGCAAATTCTGGTGCGCGGGCACCAGGCCGACGGCAGCCTGGAAATATTTGTCCGCACGCAGAATCGCGACGGCTTGTTTGCCGCACTGGTAGCCACGATAGACCGCTTGGGCATGAGTGTTCTGGAAGCCCGCATTTTGAATTCCAGCGATGGCTATGCACTCGACAGCTTTCAGGTGCAGGCCGCAAAAGACGACCGCCACACTCACCAGGATATTGTTCGCGCCATCGAGATCGCTTTGCGTGATCCTTCCCGCGTGCATCCGGCGCGTCGCATGTTGCCCAGGCATATCAAGCATTTCAAAGTGCCGACACGGCTGGATTTCTCGGCATCCGAAGACGGCAGCCGTACACGCCTGAGCCTTGTCTGTACCGACCAGCCAGGCTTGCTCGCCAAGGTTGCCGCCATCCTGCGTACACAGCATATGCGCGTGCACGATGCACGCATTGCGACGTTCGGCGAGCGCGTCGAAGATTTCTTCCTGATCAGCGACGAACAAGACCGCGCTATCGTTGACGAACATATTCTGGAACAATTGCAAACGCACTTAATCGCCTGTGTCGAGGGAGACATACATGCCAAACATTGAAACATTGCGCCCTTTTATCGAGGATGCCTTCGAACGCAGGGCAGCCTTGACCAATGACGAAATCAACAGCGCGGTGAAACCTGCCGTCGAGCAAGTGATGTCGCTGCTGGAATCGGGGCAGGCACGTGTTGCCGAACCCGTTGCGAGCGGCTGGCAAGTCAACGAATGGCTGAAGAAAGCGGTACTGCTGTATTTCCGTTGCAATGACATGCAGGTCATGCAGGGCGCACCGGGACCTTATTTCGATAAAGTACCGACCCGCTTCGAAGGCTTCGATGACGCGGCATTTCGTGCACTCGGCGTGCGCGTGGTTCCTGGTGCCGTCGTGCGCCGTGGTGCACATGTCGCAAAAGACGTGATCCTGATGCCGAGCTTCGTGAATATCGGCGCTCATGTCGGCGCCGGCACGATGGTCGATACCTGGGCGACCGTGGGTTCCTGTGCGCAAATCGGTGCACGTTGCCATCTGTCCGGCGGCGTCGGCATCGGCGGCGTTCTCGAACCGCTACAGGCCTCCCCAACGCTTATCGAAGACGATTGTTTTGT
>CAZPCE010000297.1:0-3658 GCA_964584915.1 uncultured Arenimonas sp.
TGGATGATCCTGTCTTTGCTCGTATCAATCGCGGTGGATTGATAGGTTTCGCCGATCGGTTTCAAGGCCGAACGCACAAGTTCGCCGGAATCGGGCAGCTTGCGAACGGGCGATGCGAGGGAATACACGACCATATCCACCTGGCCCAGATCCTGTTTGATCAACTCGATGGCTTTGGCACGCATTTCATGCGAGAACGCATCGCCATTGATGCTTTTTGCATAGAGGCCGGCAGCGTGTGCTGCTTGTTCGAATGCGGCGGAGTTGTACCAGCCGGCGGAACCGGGTTTGTTTTCGGATGCCGGTTTTTCAAGAAACACGCCGATCGTCGCTGCATCGGAACCGAATGCAGCGGTGATGCGCGAAGCCAGACCGTAGCCGGTAGAAGCACCGATCACCAAAACTTTCTTCGGACCGTTCGCAATCTTGCCACCGGCCTTTACCACGGCAATCTGCTCGTTCACGTGAGCAGTGCATCCGGTCGGATGCGTGGTGGTGCAGATAAAGCCGCGGGTTTTCGGTTGAATGATCATGCTGGTATTCCTGGGAGGTCAATCAAAGAAGGCTATGTTAGCGCGATCCGCGCACCCTACGACATCGTATGCTGTGCCAGCGCCCACGCAACGTGCTCGCGGACGACGGCGGACTCGTTGTCGGCACGCGAGTTCAGTGCCGCAATAACGTCATCATTGCGCGGCGCGTTACCAAGCGCGATGGCGATGTTGCGCAGCCATCCCTCGTAGCCGGTACGGCGAATCGCGGAGCCTTCGGTACGCGATGAAAACTCCGCTTCGGTCCAGGCAAACAAATCCAGCAGGGTCGCGTTATCAAGATTGTTGCGGACGCGGAAATCCGGCTCGTCGTATTTTTTCGAAAATTTATTCCACGGACAAATCAACTGACAATCATCGCAGCCGAAAATTCGGTTGCCGATCGGCTTGCGGAATTCTTCGGGAATGGAGCCTTTCAATTCGATGGTCAGATAACTGATGCAGCGCCTGGCATCGAGTTTATTCGGTGCGATGATCGCCTGTGTCGGGCATACATCGATACACTTCGTGCAGGTGCCGCAATGCGCTTCGGCTGGAACATCGACCGGCAGCGGTATGTCGACAAAAATTTCACCGAGGAAAAACCAGCTGCCGGAATTCTTGTTGATCAGACAGGTGTTTTTTCCGATCCAGCCCAAGCCTGCATTGCGCGAAAGCGCGCGTTCAAGCACGGGTGCCGAATCCACGAAAACCCGGTAACCCAGCGGCGAAATTCCTGCCTGGATTCGCTCGCTCAGTTTTTGCAAGCGTGCGCGCATTACCTTGTGATAATCACGGCCGAGTGCATAGCGTGCAACGTAGGCCTGCGTCGGATCGTTCAATGTTTGCCATGCGGCGGCATCGTCGCCGGTGCCGTAATCCATTCGAACCGAAATGACCCGCACCGTGCCCGGAATCAGTTCGGCGGGGCGTGCACGCTTGCTGCCGTGCGCCGCCATGTAATGCATTTCACCGTGATTGTTTTCGGCAACCCACGCATCGAGGTATTGCTCGTCTTCGCCGAGCTGCACGCCGCTGATTCCCACATCGGCAAAGCCGAGTTCGCGCCCCCATTGGCGAATATCATTTGCGAGTTGCTGATAATCTGGCATCGGCCAAGTATAGATTTATAAGGTTAGAATTGACGCATGAATTCTCCGCTTCCTTTGTATCGTACCGAACAAGTACGCGAAATGGACCGTCTGGCCACGCGCGAGTGTGGTGTTTCGGGATACGAGTTGATGACTCGCGCCAGCACCGCCGCCATGATTTTGATACACAAAAAATGGCCCAGGCTTACGTCGGTCGGCATAGCCTGCGGTTTGGGCAATAACGGCGGTGATGGTTATGTGCTGGCGCGCCTTCTTCAGAAAGTGGGAATCAAAGTCAAAGTGATCATGCTGCCGGGCGGCAATCCCCGCACGGCTGACGCAGGCCGCGCCTACGCGGACTGGCGCGCTTTGGGCGAACGCGCGGATGTGTTTGACGGGCAATTGCCCACCGTCGAATTATGGGTGGACGCCTTGTACGGCATCGGCTTGTCGAGACAGCCGGAAGGTGCTGCCCAGGCATTCATCGAGCGGATCAATGCCACCCGTTTGCCGGTGTTGGCGTTGGACGTGCCATCCGGGATTAACGCCGATGTCGGAAATGCCGACGGCATTTGTATTCGCGCGACGCGAACAATCAGTTCTATTTCTGCCAAGCGCGGGCTCTATACCGGCTCGGCGCGTGATTATTGCGGCAAGGTACAGCACGATAATCTGGACCTGCCAGACAGTGTCAGGAACAATTTCACGCCCGCCGCATTTTTGCTCACGCCGAGCCATTTGGCAGCGGGTCTGGCACCGCGGCATGCCAATTCGCACAAGGGCGAATACGGACATGTGCTTTGCGTCGGCGGTGAGGTCGGCATGGGCGGCGCTGTCCGTCTGTGTGCCGAAGCCGCATTGCGCGTCGGTGCGGGGCTTGCCAGCGTGGCAACGCGAACCGAGGGTGTATCCGCTTTGGTCGCAGCCCGGCCCGAGGCCATGACCCATGCCGTCGAAAATGCCGATGCATTGCTGCCATTGATCGCAAAAGCCGATGTGCTGGCAGTGGGCCCGGGCCTCGGGCAGAACGAATGGGGCCAGGCTTTGTTTGATTGCGCGATTGCCTCCCAAAAAGCCCTGATTCTTGATGCGGACGCGCTCAATCTTTTGGCTGAAAATCCCCAGCCCCTGCCGCAAGCCATTCTCACCCCGCATCCAGGCGAGGCCGCACGCTTGCTGGGTCTGAGTAATCAGGAAGTTCAGGCAAATCGTTTCGATGCCATCGATGCCTTGGTGAAAAAGTACCAATGCGTCGTCGTGCTCAAAGGCGCCGGCACCCTCGTCGGGGCCCCAGGGGAAACGACGCGAGTGATCGATGCCGGCAATCCTGGCATGGCAACCGGCGGCATGGGCGATATTTTGACGGGCGTGATTGCCGCTTTGTATGCCCAAAATCTTTCCTTGTTCGAAGCCGCCAGTCTGGGCGCTTTGCTGCATGGCGCGGCGGGGGACGCTGCAGCAAAAATCGGCGGCGAGCGCGGGTTGCTGCCTTCGGACCTGTTTCCGCATCTAAGACGACTGGCCAATCCCGAAAGGGCGCCCGGATGAAAATAATCCTGGACGATCCCGAAGCGACTGAAAGCCTTGGCCAGCTCTTGGCGCAGGCGAAGCCAAGTCTCGGCGTGATCTATTTGTTCGGCGAAATAGGTGCCGGCAAGTCCACCCTGGCCCGCGCCTTGCTGCGCGAGCTCGGCGTTACCGGCCCTATCAAAAGCCCTACCTATACCTTGATCGAGCGGTATCCGCTGGCCAAAGGCGAGGCCGCGCATCTGGATATGTACCGTATCGCCGCAGCGGGCGAGTTGGACTTTCTGGGCCTGGATGAAGTGGCTGAAAATACTGTGCTCTGGTTGGTCGAATGGCCTGAACGCGGAAAGGGCGCATTACCAAAGGCAGATTTGCTGATCGAATTGGAGCCTCATGGCGATGGCCGGGTAGCCAATTTGCGCTCCGAGACCCAAACAGGTGCGGCTTGGCTGGCACGAGTCAGCAAAATGGCGGGTTTCAGAGCCTCTTCTTAAAGATTTACGAAGAATA
>CAZPCE010000298.1:0-3650 GCA_964584915.1 uncultured Arenimonas sp.
CGACGCTTCATGCCGATTGCGATGATGTTTGATCGAGCGATAGCTCGGTGCGCAATCCAAATTGCGACATCGCCAAAGTCGGGCCGGGGCCCGACCTACGAAGCTGCGGTGAATGCGAATTTTAATATTTCGTTTATGCCGTCTATTGAAGTTAAAATCCGACTTCATGGTTTCGATGGTTCATCTGGATTCGAAATAGAATCAATATCACTTTGGAAAAATGCGTTTGAATATCCAGCCCTTTATTTTCAATTGGAATCAGCAATTTGCGAAAAGTTGTGCGATAGAAGATGCGCTTCTTGATGTTTTCGATGAAGTCACGGTGATCAATAGTGACGACCACAATACGCGTGCTGGCTGGATCAATCTTGGCGATAGCGCTTATTTTTCCGACCAGTTCAAACAGGCCTTGGCCTTATTTGATGGCGATGTGTTGATGCATGTGCAAGGCGATGTTAGTTACGATCGCTGGGAGCAGTTGGTGGAAGACGCCCGTTTTTATATGCGGCATTACAATGCCGGCATTTATGCGCCGCATATCGATTTCACCTGGTACACGCCCGACAAGACGGATATTCATTCATTCCGGTCCGACCACGAAAATATCAAATTGGTGGCATGCCCGGATGAAACCGTCTGGTTTATTCATAAAGACATCATCAATGAAATGTTGAATCGCAAGGTCGATTTTTCGAACAATGTTCTGGGCTGGGGTTGGGATCTGGTGTTATGCGGTGTTTCTTTTTTAATGCAACGGCCAGTCATTCGCGATTACGCTCATACCATCCTGCATCCGCAGGGAACCAACTACAACAAACGTCAGGCCGAGTTGGAGTGGCGGGCGATACAAAAATCCCTGGGGAAAGATTTGAAAAGAACGATTGATTACATTCGGGACGATCGAGAAAAACTGGCGGATTATTTTGTAAAAACAAAATGAGCACCGTAGTCCGGATGAAATGCAATGTCATCCGGGAAAACATGCTGCAGACGAGACCGGTTTCCGCCTGGCTGTTAAAAACCACCCGAATGACGAGGATATCTGATTAATTTCGATCCTGGCCGTCCCCATTCCACCCGTTATGACGTATTAGCTGTGAACGGCGTCTCGACGCTCACGATGCCACTCATTGCACAGGAAAAACGGACGCCATGAACAAGAAGACTCGCTTTGCCATCTCGCTGCTGCAGGGCGTGCTACTGGCCTGCGCTGCAATGCCCCCGTTGGTTTTTGCACAATCTGCCAAAACCGCGCCGGCTGTGGCAGCCAAAACGACTGCGGTAAGGCTGGAAAGCGGCTTGACTTTATTTGCCCCCGTTGGCTGGGCACCACAAGCACCGGCGCCCAGCAATGTCGTGATGGTTGATGTGGCCAACGACAGTCTGATTGTTGCCAGTCTGGACGCGGGTGATATCAGCATGGCGAGTGCGGAATTGACGAATGGCATCGCCATGGGTGGCGGTGTTTTTCTGAGCCCGACCGCAACGCCGAAACAAGTCGGCGGGATTTACAGCAATAGCTTTGTCGCGACCGGTTCATCCACACCGGCACGTGCGGTGGTAATGATTCGTCCCGTCAACGGCGGGCGTCTGGTCTCACTGATTGGCGTGGCACCGCCGGCACGCATCGACACGGTCGCCAAGGTGATGGCGACCATGATGGCCGGTATAAAGATCGAGGCCGCGAAAGCTCCCATCACCAATGGCGAACTGGCCAATTATTTGAAAGGACGTTATCTCGTCCGTTTTTATTCCGGAAACGGTTACAGCGAAAAACATGAAATCTGGCTGTGTTCGAATGGCGAGTTTCGCAGCCGTTTTGACGGTGGCGGTTTTACGCAGGGCGTTGCCAGTGGTGCCTTTGGTGGTACGCGCACCGGAAGATGGGGCGCACTCGGCAACCGTGCGAATGGCAGCCTGACGCTTACCGCCAGCGACGGCGCGGTATCGCGCTTTAATATTCGGGAAGTATCCGAGGGCTTGATGCTTAACGGGACAAAATGGCTACGCGGAAATAACGAGCTATGCAGATAATGCGATAGTGTGCGTCGATTCAAAGAGTATTCCTGTGGCACACGCCTGTCACAGCGCCACTTTTGCTACCACAGGCCGGGTTGCGCTTCATCAGCCCGGTCTTCTGCGATTGCCCTGTTGCAAGGGAAGCCGTTGCGGGCTGCCTTTGAAACAGCCGAGCGTGTAGGGGTATTCCCAGGTCGCGTGGTAGTGGTACATCGATACCATTTTTCCATCCCATGAAATCACGTGGGTATGGCCGTGGCATTCATCCAGATCGGCATTGCTCAGCAGCTTTCCGTTTTCGCCACGGCGACCGAATATTCCGAAGCCATCGAAGGCATAGCCGATCAGCGAGGAATGTCCGCTGCCCTGGTCTGGCTGGCAGGTCGTCAGGCTATGGTAGTGATACGCACCGCTGCGTTGCGGGTGCCCTTGGCAGTTGTCCTGGATTTCATGGGCGACGGCGTCTTCACCATTGGCGTCCAGCGCGTTGAACAACAAACTGCCCGTCAAAAGCATGCCGATCGCGCCACCGGGCAGGCAGGAGCTTGCTTGCGCCAGAGCAGGAGCACCGGGTAGCTCCATCAACACTTCCTGTGCGCTTATCGAATTGGGATTGGTGTCGTAGCGATACGCTGCGCTTGCCGGTGTAATCGGGAAGGTTCCGGTTGCGTGTTTCGGAAGGTCGTTACCGGTTACGCGCCGCTTGCCATCGACCAGACGGATATCGATTTTACTCGGCCAATAAATTTCACCCTCGGTCACGGGTTTGTTGGAAAAATCAAAGGTGCCATCGGATTTTATCCACTCACCTCCATGCGAACGACGTGTGCCAAAGCTGGCGGTTTGGCAAGGCCAGATACTGCCTTGCAATGGATGATCCGAAATCCGGCCATCGCCCAATGGCAGGCGGGTCAGGTCAATGTCTTTTTCGACTCCATGCGCGAGACACAGGCAGGAAGCAAATGCGAGGAAAGTGATAATGGTTTTGGCAAAGAAAACGGCGTGCTTGGGCATGGGGCACTCGATGAGCAGGGTTACCGTGCGAAAACGAAAGGCGATAGTTTTGGTTGACACTCACATCGACCCAGGCTGGATTTATTGAAGGAATCAGGTGATTTTTTCCGTGATAGCTTTTGCCAGACTGGTCGCGTTCAACCAGACATCTTCAATACGCGAGGCCGATGCCCAATCGCCGGTGGCGGCGATATTTTTTTCGGGGTCGAGGTGAAATCCTTTTTTTTCATTTTCCAAAACAATTGCGTATTTCCAGCGATGCATCGAAAGAAGCTCGGCCTTGTCGCAGGCGATACCGGTGACCGCTTCGAATTGCCGCACCAGTGTTTGCTGCGTTTGTTGCAAATCGTCTTCGAGGTGTTCGTCGGCCCAGTCATTGCGCGAATGCACCACGAGGGAAGTGACGGTTTTCTGTCTGCCAGGTTTGCTGGAATTGACGGCAATCCACTCGATCGGCCTTTCATGCACCTTGGCCGCCATCCAGGGTTTGGTCCATGGCGCTTCGAAGCCGATCATCAAGGTAAAGCAGCCTTGAAGTTTTATTTGATGCAAGGGAGAGTCGCCGGGCAGTACCGTCTGCAATAGGTTTACGGTTTGCACGGGCGGCGCGGTGGAGA
>CAZPCE010000299.1:0-1983 GCA_964584915.1 uncultured Arenimonas sp.
CGGATTCGAGCCATGATTACTAGTGCCGGCAACCCTGTATTATCAACTCCGAACGGTCAAGTACTTGATCAGGCATTGGAAAAACTCGATTTCATGGTCAGCATGGATGTTTACATCAATGAGACCACACGCCATGCCGATTTGATCTTGCCGCCCGCTTCTTTCCTGACCCAGGACCATTACGATTCGGTCTTCAATGCGTTTGCCGTTCGCCGCGTTGCCAGACTGAGCCAGCCGATTCGCGAACGCGACCGTGATGAACGCGCCGACTGGGAGATCATCAATGGTATTGGCGCCGCGTTTGCGAAAGCGACTGGCAAAGATTGGCAAGCATTGCCACCACCAAGACAAATGATCGCCATGGGTTTGGCCCGGGGTAATTCCGGCTTGAGCATGCAAGACCTTGAAGCGGCAGAACATGGGATCGATTTGGGCCCGCTGCTCCCTTCATTGATGACGCGGCTGGAAACGGCAAGCGGCAAGATCGAAGCGGCGCCGGAACTGTTTATGCAGGCTCTGGCCGAACTCGGGATTCCTGCTGAAACAGATGAGAAATCCCTGCGATTGATTGGCCGCCGCGATATCCGCAGCAATAACTCCTGGATGCACAATTCACCGCGCTTGGTGAAAGGCAAAACCCGCCACCATTTGCTGATGCACAAGGACGATTTATCCGAGCGCGGAATCAGTGACGGAAAATCCGTTCGCGTGCGCTCGGATGCCGGTGAAATCCTCGTTGAAGTCAAAGCGAGCAACGAGTTGATGCCGGGTGTTGTCTGTTTGCCGCATGGTTTTGGCCATCAACGCTCCGGCCTGAAAATGAGCCAGGCAGAAAAAGTTTTGGGCTCGAGCTATAACGATTTGACCGGTGCAGGATATCTGGATGGACCTTCCGGCAACGCGGCATTGAATGGCGTACGGGTTTGGGTTGAAGCGGTTTGATTTCGTGGGAGCGACCGAAGTCGCGATAGATCTGGCGGGATTTATCGCGACTTCCGTCGCTCCTACGTATGATCATCAATCCGCGATCTTGATGATCACTTTGCCCTTCGCACGACCTGCAACCAGATATTCGAACGCCTCGATACCCTGTTCGAACGGAAACACGCGATCAATCACGGGCTTGATTTTACCCTGCTCGACCAACGGCGTAATTTGACTCAGCTGCTCGCCGCTAGATTCGGTCAGATAACGAAAATAGTCGGCATTCTTTGTTTTCGCTGCCGCATACACCTTGCGTGACATCATCCACATCACGAAACGCACAATGGGATTGTTTGCAAATTTATTCCGCATTTCGATATCCGGCGGCCCCGCGACACTGATCACAACACCGCCCGATTTTATTTGTTTGAATGCCTGCAAAGTTTCCTTGCCGCCGAGCGTATCGAACACGGCATCGTATTGATTATTGATAGTCCCAATATCGACCAGGTCGTAGCAAAATACTTTTTCAGCGCCGAGTTTATGCACCCAATCGGCATTCTTCGAGCTTGTGGTGGTGTGCACGATCAAACCCATTTGCTTGGCGTATTGGATGGCAAAACTGCCTAGTCCACCGGAGCCGGCCTGGATCAAAATACTGTCGCCGGACTTCAGATGCGCCCGATCAACGAAGCCCTGCACCGTGGTTAATGCCACCAAGGGAAACGAAGCGCTTTCCTCGAAACTGCATGTGCTCGGCATCAATGCGACAAAGGCTTCCGGCTGTACCGTGTATTCGGCGAAGGCGCGCAGGCTTTCACGGCTTGCGCGTACATAGACTTTATCGCCGGCCCTGAACTTGGTGACGGAACTACCAACCGAATCCACCACGCCGGCAGCATCGAAACCCATCGTGATCGGAAACGCCATCGGCATAACTTTTTTAAGATCGCCGTGTAGCAGTTTGTAGTCAATCGGATTCAGACTCGCCGCATGCACCTTGATGCAAACTTCCTTGGCAGTCGGCGATGGTTTTTCGATGGTATTCAAACGCAAACT
>CAZPCE010000299.1:2083-3639 GCA_964584915.1 uncultured Arenimonas sp.
ACACCGGTTTGCTGGCCGATCATCACTTGCGGCGTATAAACCTGGCCGGAGCCTTTTCGCTGCACGCGTGCATATTGCCGCTGCGTATAAGCGGGGCTCGCAAAACGATCAGGCCAACCAATGTCATCCCAGTAGTCGACATGGAACGCCAGGAAATTGGCATTGATATCGTTTCGGCGCACTTGCTTCGACATCCAGACATCCGCCGGAGGACAGCTGCTGCAACCTTCAGAGGTATACAACTCGACAAGCGGCGTCACGAATTTTCCGCTTTGCGCCTGGCAGCTCGTCGGCGTGGCCGCACTCGCCAGGTTCGTAACCATTGCCATTCCGGCTATCACCATCCAATTTTTCATATCGCCTCCGTTACATTACCCAACAGAGTCAGCCTGCACTAAAAAAGGTGCGCGGCCATGAAAAAATCACCGCCCCGAGGACGCCATCAGGATACTACGCGGCTTTTTCAGCAGGCCTTCGATATTCGCCCTCGCCCTGGTTTCATGCGATTCCAGAAAAAGTTCCGACAAATAGATCCGTGGCGAATCGAGCAGGTTTTTCAGGAATTTCCGGCGGTAAAACTGGAACATCCATCCGGGTAATTTGCCGCGGTATTCGCTGGCAATGGCCTTGTCGTAGGCGAGAAACTGGGCAGGTTCCGCGCCGAGAATCGCCATGTCGCAATCAAGAAAATATTTGCTGTCTTCGTCCAGATTGTCCGGTTGAAGATGGCCATGCCTGGCCGTGAGCTCTATAAGATTCGAGAGCTTTTCCGTATCGATGGATTCGTTGGAAAAATATTTACCGACCGCTTCGACGGCGAGTTCGGCACTGCGCGTTTCGTTATCCTTCCTGCCGGCCAGATAGATGGCGTCGTGATACAACACGGCAAGATAAACTTCTTTCGGATGTTTCCAGCCGACGCTTGTTGCGACATGCTGATAATGCGCCGCGACCTCAAGCACGTGCTGAATAGTGTGATAAGCCCGGGGCGGCGTTTGATAGGCCGCCTCGAGTTCTGCCCGCATGGCTGCGGGCAATGGAAAAGGTGCGGATATATCAGTGGTGATGACCACCGGCTCCGTGCACGTGGCCATGCGCCAGTTCTTCCAGGCTGGCATCACGCACTTCCATGACTTCGATTGCGAAATGCAGGGTTTGACCGGCCAGAGGATGGTTGCCGTCGACGGTAACTTCGTCGTTTTCAATCTTGGCGATCACAACCGACATCGGGCCTTGCGGGGTTTGCGCCTGGAATTCCATACCGACTTCCAGCTTGTCCACGCCCTGGAACGCGGCGGCTGGCACGACCTGGATCATGATCGGATTCGGCATGCCGTAGCCTTCTTCAGGCTGCACGACGACATTGAATTTGTCGCCGACCGCTTTGCCGGTCATTTCCTTTTCCAGACCCGGCACGATATTGCCGGCGCCATGCAAATAAGCCAAAGGCGTGCGGCCATCGGAGCTGTCAATCACTTCGCCGGCAGCGTTGGTCAAGGTGTAGTTAAAAAGTGCAACGGTGCGCTCAGCGATTTGCATGACTGGTTCCTTAAAAT
>CAZPCE010000300.1:0-3607 GCA_964584915.1 uncultured Arenimonas sp.
ATATTCTAAACAATGGTTCGGGCACGGTAACGGTCAATGTCTCAGGTGCCACCAGCTCAAGCGCCAGCAATGGCATCGTGGTGCGTGATACCGCCGCTGGCGGCAGCATCAGTGTCACGACCGGTTCCGTGACGGCATTGACTGCAGGCCAAAACGGAATTGATGTCAGGACGCTATCCACCACGGCGAACACGACCGTGGTTGCCAACGGCAATGTGCAGGCCGGTAATGCCGGCATTGTGGCTGCGATCTTGCCGGCAGGCGGCACGGGCAATGTCAGTGCTACCGCGAACGGTTCGATCACCGCCCGCTTTGGTGTGGATGCCGAGAACTTAGGCGCCGGTTCCACCACGGTCACCACCGTAGGACCCGTCAATGCGACGACTGGCAACGGCATCTTTGCCTTGAGCAACGGCGGCGCCGTGACGGTCAACGCAGGCGCGGTAACCTCGACCGGCAACACCGCCATCGTCGCGCAGCAAACCAATGCTGCCGGTGCGGGTGCTGTCAACGTCACCGCAGGTAATGTCTCGGGAACGACCGGCATCTTCCTCAACAACCTTGGTTCGGGCACAAGCACCATCAATGTCAATGGTTCAATTACCGGCACAGCGGGACCATCCATCAATGCCGATGGCCATGCGGCCGTTGTCAACATTGCAGGTTCGGGTACCGTTAACGGCTTTATCACCCTCACCGACAATGCCGATACCGTTAACAACAATGGCGTGTTCAGAGCTACCGGCACCAGCGATTTTGGCCTGGGCGCCGATCTGTTCAACAATGCGAATACGATTTTCGCATTGGGCGGAGCAACGAGCTTCGGCGGTCTCGAAACATTGTCCAATAGCGGCTCGATCAATATGAGCGACGGCGCAGCAAATGACACCTTGACCATCAGTGGAAATTACATCGGTACCAATGGCGCCCTGGTGCTCGATACGGTACTGGGCAACGACGCGTCGCTTACCGATCGTTTCGTGATCGCAGGAAGCGCCAGTGGCTTTACGAACATCATCGTGAATAATATTGGCGGTCTGGGCGCTTTGACTACCGGTGATGGCATCATGGTGGTTGATGTGGCCGGCGCATCCGCAGCAAATGCTTTCAGCTTGAACGGTTCGGTGACGGCTGGCGCCTTTAATTACTTCCTCTACCAGAACGGCATTGTCAATCCGGCCGACGGCGACTGGTACCTGCGTTCCACGGCCCGCGGAATTGTGTCGCCTGCGATGGTCATTCCCGACATGGGCAACAAAGCCAGCCTTTCGATGTTGGGCAGCCTGCAGGAACGTCTTGGCCAACGCGGCACCGAAATGGATGAAGGCGGCGCCTGGGTTCGCGTGATTGGCAGCGCCGGTTCGCAAACGCACGTGTCCACGATTGGCGATTTTGAAGGCCGCAACGACAGCTTCTCAGTGCAGGTAGGCGCCGATATTCATACCACCGACAACGGCACCCGTTTCGGCGCTTTCGCCACGAAGACACAAAGCACCACACACATGTTCGACCACAGTATCGATCCGGACGTTGAAGCCGGCAGGGCAACCGTTGACGGTTATGCCGCCGGTGGTTATGCCACGCACTACGGCGAGAGCTATTACTGGGATGCGGTTCTCCAGTATTCCTGGCTCGATGCCGAGGCCAGCGGCGACGGCGACCGTTTTGGAACCGACTACCGAAACTGGTTGGCTTCATTCGAATTTGGACGTTCTTTCAAGTTCGGCGACAACAATGCCATCGAGCCACAGGCACAGATCATTGTCGGCAAAGGCAGTACGGATGATGCCAGCGATGGCTTCACTACCTACAACTATGATGATGAAAACGTTCTCGTTGGCCGCCTGGGCGTTCGCTGGTCACACGCAAAGGATCAGGGCACGGTTAAAGGCAGTTTCGTACCCTATGCAAAACTCAATGTCTTGCATAACTTCGGTGACGATTCGAGCCTGAATATCGCTCCCATCACGATCACGACCGAACGCAACGACACCTGGGCCGAAGTGGGCTTTGGCTTCAGTGTATTGACGCAAAACAATTGGGCGGTCTTCATGCAGTACGATTACGAAAAAGGATTGGGAGATTCCGATCTTGAAAACCACACCGGCACGATTGGTTTGCGTCGCAACTGGTAATTGTTCCAACATCTACCCCGCTTTGGCGAAAGCCAGGGCGGGGTATTTTTTTGCGCAATGAATTTGATCAATCTCACTTACTGAGACGGCCCTGCTCTACAAGGATGTTTTCGTTTGCAAGGAAGCATGCATGAGCACCCAGCCCGCCCTGGTTTTCCAGAATCTCCCGCCCGCCCTGCCCTTGGCCGAGCGCAATATGCCGGGCTTGTCGAATCGACTTCAACGTAAATATTCCGATCGCATTACAGGTTCGATATTTTTGCCAGGTCAAGAAGGCCGTTATGCGGAGCTTCCAGCGGACTTGCCAGCTGCATTGGCAGCTGCTTTGCGAACGCGTGGAGTTGAACGTCTTTACAGTCATCAGGCCGAGGCTTGGCATGCCGTGCAAAAAGGCGATCATGTTGTCGTCGTAACGCCGACTGCATCGGGGAAAAGCCTTTGCTATACCTTGCCTGTGGTTGCCGGTGCGATGAAGAAACAGGCGAAGGCCTTGTATCTGTTTCCTACCAAGGCATTGGCGCAGGACCAAGTGACAGAATTGCTGGAATTGAATCGTGCCGGACAACTCGGCGTGAAAGCCTTTACCTTCGATGGCGATACGCCCGGAGATGCCCGTGCGGCGGTGCGATTGCATGGTGACATCGTGGTGAGCAATCCGGACATGTTGCATCAGGCGATCTTGCCGCATCACACGAAGTGGGCACAGTTCTTCGAGAATCTGCAATACGTGGTGATTGATGAAATCCATACGTATCGCGGCGTATTCGGTTCGCACGTAGCCAATGTGCTACGGCGCTTGAAACGCGTGTGTGCATTTTACGGATCGAACCCGCAATTTATTTTGTGCTCGGCCACGATCGGCAACCCGAAAGCGCATGCCGAAGCTTTGATTGAACACGAGGTGACCGCGATTACCGAAAGCGGCGCACCGACCGGCGACAAGCAAGTATTACTGTGGAACCCGCCGGTGGTAAATCCGGATCTGGGCTTACGGGCATCGGCACGTTCGCAAAGTAATCGAATCGCACGTCTGGCGATTCGCGCCGGATTGAAGACGCTGGTGTTCGCACAATCACGCACGATGGTGGAAGTGCTGACCAAATATCTGAAAGACGTGTTCGACAACGACCCGCGCAAGCCTGCGCGCATTCGTGCTTATCGCGGCGGTTATCTGCCGACCGAACGCCGCGAGGCCGAGAAGGCGATGCGCGACGGCAATATCGACGGCATCGTCAGCACCTCGGCACTTGAACTGGGCGTGGACATCGGCAGCCTGGACGTGGTGGTGCTGAATGGCTATCCCGGCTCGGTCGCCGCGACCTGGCAACGCATTGGCCGTGCAGGTCGGCGACAGCAGGCATCGCTGGGCGTGTTGGTAGCTAGCAGCGATCCGCTGGATCAATACCTGATCCGGCATCCGGAATTTTTCTCCGACGCTTCGCCGGAGCATGCGCGCATCCATTCCGATCAGG
>CAZPCE010000301.1:0-3600 GCA_964584915.1 uncultured Arenimonas sp.
CTTTTTTGGTCGACGGCCTGAAGCGATTGGAATATCGCGGTTACGATTCCGCCGGCTTGGCCGTTTTATCGGATCAACTCCGTCGCGTGCGTCGTACCGGCCGCGTCGCCGAAATGGAAAACGCCGCGAAAGAAGAAAACCTGCACGGCCATGTCGGCATCGGCCACACGCGCTGGGCCACCCATGGCGGCGTGACCGAAGGCAATGCGCACCCGCATATCAGTTCCGGCGAATTGGCGCTGGTGCATAACGGCATCATCGAAAACCACGAACAACAGCGCGATCGCTTGCGCGAACTCGGCTACGTGTTCGAATCGCAAACCGATACCGAAGTGATCGGCCATCTGATCCACCATTACCTGAAGACCGAAGGCGATTTGTTGCACGCGACCCAGCGCGCGGTGAAAGATCTGCAAGGCGCGTACGCCATTGCCGTCGTCAGCAAACTCGACCCGGAACGATTGATTGCCGCGCGCATGGGTTGTCCATTGCTGGTCGGGCTAGGCGATGGCGAAAACTTCATTGCGTCCGATGCCTCTGCGGTAATTTCGGCAACGCGAAAAATTATTTTTCTCGAAGAAGGTGATGTTGCCGAAGTGCGTCTCGACGGCGTCACGGTATTCGATACCGACGGCAAGGTGGTCGAACGCAAGATCCACATGTCGGACGTGTCGCTGGCGTCGATGGAACTCGGTCCGTACAGCCATTTCATGCAGAAGGAAATCCACGAACAACCGCGTGCGATTGCAGACACGATCGAGCCGATCATGGCCGAAGGTTTTTCGCCGCGCCTGTTCGGTGAAAACGCGGCCGAGTTGCTGGCCGATGTCACTTCGGTGCAAATTCTTGCCTGCGGCACCAGTTATTACGCCGGGTTGACCGCGCGTTACTGGATGGAAGCGATGGCGAATATCCCGTGCAGCGTGGAAATCGCCAGCGAATACCGTTACCGTGCCGCGGTCGCGAATCCAAAACAACTGATCGTCACCATTTCGCAATCGGGCGAAACGCTCGACACGATGGAAGCGTTGAAATACGCGAAAAGCCTTGGTCAATCGAAAACCTTGTCGATCTGCAATGTGCAGGAAAGCGCGATTCCGCGATCCAGCGCGATGGTGTTCTACACGCGCGCAGGCGCCGAAATCGGCGTGGCATCGACGAAAGCGTTTACGACCCAGCTCATCGCCCTGTTTGCGCTCGTCGGAACGCTGGCGAAATTGAACGGCCGTCTCGACCATGAAGCCGAACAGAAACTGATGGAAGAATTGCGGCATCTGCCAGGCAGTGTTCAACACGCGCTGAACCTGGAGCCGCAAATTACACTCTGGGCCGAGAAATTCTCGCCCAAACACCACGCCCTGTTCCTGGGTCGCGGCCTGCATTATCCGATCGCACTCGAAGGCGCGCTGAAGCTGAAGGAAATTTCCTACATCCACGCCGAAGCCTATCCGGCCGGTGAGTTGAAGCATGGCCCGCTCGCTTTGGTGGATAAAGATATGCCGGTTGTAGTGATCGCACCGAACGATGCGCTGCTGGAAAAAGTGAAATCGAATATCCAGGAAGTGCGCGCACGCGGCGGCGAGATGTATGTGTTTGCCGATGCCGACAGCCATTTCAGCGAATCGGAAAATGTGCACGTGATCCGCACGCCGCGCCATGTCGGAATCCTGAGTCCGGTCGTGCACGCGATTCCGGTGCAGCTGCTGGCGTATCACACGGCGCTGTCGCGTGGCACCGATGTCGATAAACCAAGAAATCTCGCAAAGTCGGTTACTGTCGAATAATTTACTTTGGTAGGAGCGACGGAAGTGTAGCTGGCGAATAAAGTTTTATCCTGGGTAATAAAGTTATATCCCAGGTAATAAAGTTGTATTCTGGTGAATAAAGTTGTACCCAGAGAAAAATCAATCAGTTATGCAAACGCTTACGGATCCCAGATCGGAATCCAGTCATCAATCCCTGTAATTTCTTTCCAGCGATTCATTGTGATGAAAGGCGAGTTGATCGACGAGATGTGACACGCCGCTGGCATCTGCCAGTTCATGACCAGAATTCTCGCAGTGACCAAGTTGCTGAAATCTTCCTCGACATCCTTGAAATACTTGTCGGCAAGCAGGAGTTCCGAAGCCTGTTTGAACGCATCTCGATGGATATTCATCATCAGTTCTTGATCTGTCATAAATGACTCCGCTACTAAGGCGGCCAGCAGACTCATCGCATCGGCGCTCTGTGCGGCAATAAATGGCTCCAGTGAATGACGATATCGAGACTCGACCTCGGCTTCTGGGAGCTCTTCCAGTTCCGAAAATTCTTCTATGGATAAATAGGGTCTGTATTCATCAAACGACGGTGTATGCATTCCAAGCCTGATTGTCAGTCTCGAGATGACCATGCGTAGTTCTTCCAATGACGGAAGCCGCGGCTCTGCGACGCGCCAAAGGTAGGCTGTTTCCCATTGTTCTGACCCGGGGCATAGATCTTTTCCGCATTCAACCAGGTCCACTGGGAGCTCAATATAGCGTGTTGGCCTTGCATCATTGGCAGCAGGACCAGATGGCTGTCGCATCACGACACTCAAGCCTTCCGGGACGCTGCCATCAGTATCGTCCACATCTATGCGTCGAACGATACGGCGAGGATTGTTGCCCTCATTGACTACTCCAAGAATCCCTTTAAAAAGGAGATCTACGTATAGTGGGTACTGGGAAACGCGGAGCAACCTCCGACCAAGCTCAGCCCAGGATATATCGGCCGATGAACAATGCTCCATCGCCCTTTTATCAACATCTCTTATTAATGCCCGTATCCAGATACGTCGACTAAGGCGTATGAGGGGCTCGTGTTTCGGTCGCACCATGTCCTTGGAAACCCCCTGATTTCGAATCATTTTCAGCGTTTATCCGAAGTGCCAAAGTCCGGAAAACCCGTGAACGCAATGGAACTTTCGTATGAAACATCCTAACTCAAGCCGTTCTTTCGATGGAGTTAAGTGGACAGAGGATCAACTTACCCGCTATGGCCCGATTATCGGCGGCGAAGCGTTGCGCATTTTTCTGGGCTTTCGAACCTATGCCGCCTTTCAGAAGGCGCGTCGGCATAGCGAGCTCGAAATTGCCGTCTTTGGCCTGCCTGGACGTCAAGGGCATTTCGCCATGACTGCGGAAGCGTGCGCGTGGCTAGTTGATCAACGCAAAGTCGCGGAGGCAGCCAGCAGCACTGTAGCAAGGGAAAACGACCAGAAGGGACTTCCATGATCTGGCCATGACCGTCATGCAATAAGAAAAACTCGGGAAAAAGAAAAGCCACCGTGGGGGTGGCTGATTTCTTTTGGTCTAACAAGGTGAATCAAGCTTGGCGGCTCGATTAGGAGTGTGTTCGACTCCAATTTCCTTGTCAAGGCCTTCCCGCCCATTTTTTTGCCCCGTTTTAGAAGGAGGCATTCATGTGCGTACAAGAAAACAAGGGATTGGCAGTTGCCAAAACCGCTATTAGCTTGAAGCAGGCGGTTCGCAATGGCTAAGAGAAGATATGAGTTTGATGAAACGAAGATTGCCCGCTTCCACAAGGAAGGACGTGGCACCGGTGTGGGTAAGGACTACA
>CAZPCE010000302.1:0-3594 GCA_964584915.1 uncultured Arenimonas sp.
TTATATTATTACAATAAAGACGCATAGGCCGAAAGTCATGGTTCGCTAAAGCAGGTAAAGATGCGGTTCAAACCAGGCGATAGCGAAAGCTCCTAGAGTATTGAGCTAGAAAAGAAAAGGCCCGGGGTATCCCGGGCCTTTCACCTATGAGAACCTGACGATTAACTCAGGGAGTTACGGTCAAGGACAGTGGCACCGCCAGGGATGGCGTCAATGGATCATTGCTTTGCACGCAGACTTTGCCTCTGTAGCTACCTGCTGCAAGACCGGTGGTGTTGATCGAGGTAAGGGCCGATCGGCTGGTGCCACGCGATAGCGTGCCGGTGGTGGCATAGGTACCGCTAATCCACGGGGCTCCGCAAGGCAGATTTCCAATAATCCGCATCGACAGACCTGCGAAGGCATTATTTGCAGCCCAGTTACCTACACCCCCGGTGCTGACGGTGATTGAAGCAAAACCGTTATTGCCATTCGCCGTATTCGATCCGAAATGGGCCCAACGATTGGCGAATGTTGCGCGGGTATTCACCACCAACCAGTAACGGCCGGGCGGCAGGGTAACATTCTGCCCTGCTGCGACCAGATTCAGGTTGATCGTGCCGGTGCCGGTGGTGACACCTGTTGCCGTCGGCAATGCGGTGTAGGTCCACAAGGCCGCTGCCGGTGCGCTCTGAGGATTGCCTGCAGGCAGACCAGCGGCGTCGGGATAGATGCTCCAGACGAAATTGGCGGCTGCTGCCGGGAAGGTTGCCCCGCTCACAACGAAGCCTTCCGTGAACAAGGACGTTATCTGCACCGACTCGGTCAACAGGAAATCATCTGCCGCGTATTGGCCAGCACTGCCTGCGGTTGCCGGATCGGTATAGGTCGTATTGCGGAACCCGCTGCTGACGCCCGTACTGGTGGCGTTCGTAATGATGCCCGAAGCCGTACCGCTATTGGTAAAGGTGTAGTTCAACGCAGAGCCACCCGTATTGCCGATGGTAAACGAGACCGAACCGGCCGAGTTCGTCGGTACCACCGACGACAGGCTGGCCGGCATCGATATCGACGGCGGTTGCACCGCAATGGCCACCGGCAAACGCAATACCGGTGCAGTACCCGTTGCAGGGGTCAGCACGACGTTACCGAAAGTGAAACTACCGTTCGGCAGCAAGGCGTATGCGTACAGGTTGATCTTCAGTGTCAGCGAACCATTGCCAGGTACGGTGATGATTGGCGTCACCGAACCGCTAACGCCCTGCAACTGCACACGCCAGCTGGTCGCGGTGGCGCCCGTGTTACGGAACGTGCGGTAGAACGTGCAAGTCGCAAAGCAGCTGCGATCAATCAGGTTGGCCTGATTCAGCGTGCGCGGATCGCCACCGGTGGCAGGATTGGCGGCCAGATAATTGGCGTTGGTTTCATTCATTACCAGACCGCTGTTAATCGCGCGGTCCACCCTGATTCGACCACTGCCGCGTGCAAATGGATTGGCCAGTGTCACTGAATCTTCGATGTAAACCTGCTGCTCTGCCGTCAGGGCCAGGGCCGACTTGATTTCCGGTACGGTCCAGCTTGGACGCGCCTGACGCATCAACGCAGAAGCACCTGCCTGATGAGGCGAGGCCATCGATGTACCGTTATATAGATCAACGGCATCTTCTGAACCCGTCAATGTGGTTCCTGACACGGCAGCCAGAATGCTGACACCGGGTGCTGTAACGTCAGGTTTCAACAAGTTGTAAGTCCCGGCGGGGCCACGCGAACTAAACGAACCCAACACATCGGGAATGTTCGGTATCGGCAGGGCCGGGAAGGTGATTTGAGCCGTTGAAGTGGCCGGATTGGCTTGACCAAAATCACGCAGTGCATCGCCTTCTGCCTGGGTAACGCTAAACACCGGTACCGTTGTGCCAGGTACCGAAGGCAGTATCACGCCAGCAGCATTGTTGGCAACGACGACCGCGACAGCTCCTGCCGCAGAGGCGTTGTTTACCTTGATGCTGAAACTGCAAGTGCCGCGGCGGACCACGGCGATCGCGCCGGCGAATGTGTTGGCTGGATAAGCAGCACAGGCATCGCTGGTCGTGTTGATACCCGAGCTGATCAACAGAGGTGTTGTGCCGGGAATGGTGGTGGCGAATGCAACACCGCCAGTGCCTTGGTTAACCAGCACTGGCGCCAGATTAGCCGGAACCGGCGCCGGGCCAGTAACTGCCATGGCGATCGAGAAACCACCACGACCATGTTGTGCTGCCGCTGTCGAACTTACCCATGGTTCGTTATGGCCAAGGGTATTGGCTGCAGGACCACTGTTGCCAGCGGAGGCAGCCACATAGATCCCGGAATTCACTGCGCCAAGAAATGCCAGCGACACCGAATCACTCCATGGATCTGCACCGCCGCCGATCGAGAAGTTGATGGAATCGACGACGCCATCGGCAATTGCCTGGTTCACGGCGGCGACCGAGGATGTATTCGGGCACAGACCTTGACCCGTCGATGTATTGGTATAGCAAACGTCATAGGCAATGATGTTGGCATGCGGTGCAACGCCCGAAATGCGACGAGTATTGCCGCTGTACAAGGCATCACGAACGTTACCGGCCGCGGTCGAAGCCGTATGGCTGCCGTGGCCGTTGGTATCGCCAAAACCGGGTTCTTCGCGAATATTGGCCACACCGCATTGGTTTCCTGGTGCGCCGCAAACAAAATCGTAACCGCCGATCAGTTTGTCGTTGCAACGACCGTCATCCACGCCACCCGCCTGACAGGTACCAAAATAATTGCCGGCACCGAGCGGATTTACATGGACATAGCCGTCGACCGGACCAACGCCGGCAAATGAAGGACTACCGAAATTGATACCCGAGTCGATGATGCCGACCACGGTATTTTCGCCACGATACTGGGCCGGAGCGCCCGGATTGGTTCCGTCCCAAACGGCGGCAGCGCCAATGAGTTGCGGGCCGGTATCGGTATCGAGTGCATATTCACGATAGGGCTCGACCAGCAATACTTCCGGCATTTTCTCGATCCGGGCCGCTTCTTCACGGGTAAGGTCGACAATTTCGCCATTGACTGCATGTTGCATCCTGCGGCGAACGCCAAAACTGCGTCCGATCAAGCCGGATATTTTCTTTTCCAGACCACTCTGTTGCGATTGCAGATAGCCGACATAATTGCGGGCTTCGGCACTCTTCACGTCCAGGCGTCTTTTGCCGGCCAGCGATTGAAGTTTGGCTGGAGCCGGGAACATGGTATTGCTGCCCTTGTAGGAGGCCAGAGCATCTTCCTTGAAGATAATGATGAACGTACCGCCATTGTCGTCCATGCCGATCTTGCCGCCCTTGGCAGAGACATACCCGTTGCCTTCGTTGAAAGCTTCGGAATATTCGTAGTGCGGTCTGTTGAAATTTTCGCTGGCCAGGCGGCTGGCCTGAACCGAATTTGCATCGGGTCTGCTGACCTCGACTGCGCCGATGGGGCGCTTATTGCTACTGCCACTGTTCAAAAATTGATAGGAGGCCGCACTTGCGACAGCTATCAAAGCAAAGAGCCCGAGCATTCCGCCCCATTTTTTTAGGTGCAACATGATTATGACCGCCCTTT
>CAZPCE010000303.1:0-3583 GCA_964584915.1 uncultured Arenimonas sp.
CCGTCGGTCGAGGCTGAAATACTGAAGCCCAAGCTGGCTTTGGCAAATGCAGTGGCAGGTATAAGCAGGCCGAACAAAACGAGCGCATAGACAATCGAGGAGAGATGTTTCACGTTGGACCTTCAGGATTTGCAGGTAGTGCAGTTTGCCACACGCCTGCAAAAAAAAGGCCATAAGGTGCGCACCAAAAACATGGATTGACGCATCGGGTGCCGCCCATGGCGCACCGACTTCGTGATGTTGGTGAGGTCGGAGTGCGATACCTTTTGAATGGATTGGGATGTGGGCTTCGTGACAGACATCCGGCGTGGTGCGCTTGAGCGCACCGTATGAGCTTGCATCAAACCATTCACGCGGCATTGTTTATTTTTCATCAACGGCCTATTGCACGCGTCAGCCTTCCATCTGTTTCCTTAAACTTAGCGGCCGCATGTCGGTCCAGATCTGCTCGATATAGTGGAGACATTCCTGTTTGCTGCCGGTCTTGCCAACTGCTTGCCAGCCTAGTGGTGGCTCACGGTTTTCGGGCCAGATGGAATACTGCTCTTCCAGATTGATAACGACTTGATAAATGGTGGAGTCTTCCGGTTCGTTCACTGACATGGGAATTTCCTTGAATTGGCAAAGGCCGTAAGCCGGATTAAAAAACACTATTGAGTAGCGTGCGGCCGTCGCTTCATGCCGTATCCGCTGAGGCCCTATCGTAACCTGCCACGAACGCCATCGTAAAAAAAAGCGCGGCGAGTCGGGCGAATTATCGTAACGGGCCCGATGCTCAACCGATTGGGACGAGGCCCATGTCGGGCCATGGCGCGACATACGAAACGCCATGCGATGTCCATCGAGCATCTTCGCCATCTGTGGCGTAACCACCCGCGGTGTGCCACCTGTCGGTGATGCCATTCTACGACCTGTCCGCATTGGCAACGGAAGTGCGTACGTCTGATTGTTGCGTGGGCTTTCTGCCATTGCGGCAACACAACAGCGCTTGCATCCAGTGCTTCGAATGCAATCAGTCATCGGGCGCGTCTTTTGCCAATGCGTTCCTTTTATCGGCAACAGGTATGGCCTGATTCAATTTCATTGCCACAGACAGGAGCTTCACTATGCCACTCGATAAAACGATCATCCTCAACAACCAACTGGGCGAGACGATCCAGATACTGCTATCGGAAAGCCCGGGCTGGAAACTTGCCGGCAATGTGGTGGCGAGTGCCGAGATCGCCGCCGCCGCTGTCAGCCTGGCGGTGGCCGTCTCGGCGGCTTCAGAAGAGTTGGCTGCTGCTGCGATAGTGGCACCGGAGGCCTGGACCATTGCCGATGCGGTAGGAGCGATGAATTATTCGCGGGCCCTGAAAATCGTGAGCAAGGGCAGCGCGCTGGTCATGGATGCCGTGTCGGCAGCCGATAATTTTCTGGAAGGCATCGATGCGTCTACCAAGACCATCCCTGCGAATACAGCGAATCAGCAACTGTTGTCCGAGTCGTTCTGGCACGACATTCTGACCGCAGACGGATTTGCCGATCTGCTGGGGATTGAGACGATCGTGCTGACGGTGCTGACCAAAAACACCCGCCGGGCTCTACATCTCAAATCCACCCTGAACATGACTTGGACGATTAACGAAGCCGGTGCTGTCGATAGCAACGGCACCTTGCACCCGTGGGACGGTTTTGTCACCTCGGCAGCGGCGCCGGCGATCTCGGTGAACGACTCGGGCGCCATGACCTTGTTCTGGACAAAACCGAATTCGACGCTCGGGGCGATGGACCTTTTATTTTCCAATTGGATCAAGCGTCCGGAATTGTCTTTCGGTCCGGTGATCGATGGCGTGGGGGTCGCGTATCACAATGGCCAGTTGTATCTGGGGTATGCGGTACCTTTTAACGGCATACCGCATGCCTTTTCGCGCCAGGGCTATTACAAAGGGCATCTGCAGAATGGCTGGGATGGCGAACGCGGCACCTTGCAAAACGTGCCGGTGGATCCGCGTTTCCCAGCCGATTTCATCGGCGTGGGCGGGGTCTCGATGGCTTCCGGCACGCCATGGCCAAGCCAACCACCGCAATTGAACGCCTGTTTTCACGATACCGATAACACATCGATTGTGCTGTTGACCCACGAAGAGAACAATAATTCAAACAGACGTTTCGGTCATATCGCCACTGTGTATGCGCCAGACGGTTCCGCGTTGCAGTCGGTGTCGTGTCCGTCGATTTGCTGGTTTCAGGCCTATTTGCAGATCGCCATCCAGCAAGGAGGCGCCACGCCCACGATCCAGGTTTACAACATGATGGACACGATCGTTGCCAAATGCAGTTCGGGATTTACCTTCAACGTGGACGCGTTCGGTCCCACGCTGGGCGTTTTCAAAGGAGGTCTTTATATGGCCTACAGCACGCCTGTGGCCGGGGTCTTCATCCGCGAGCTGTCGGGTTCGAACTACAATGTGGAAGTTCAGGTGACATCGGAAAAACCCGACAGTCTTGTGGCATTCGGTGCGAACGATGAAATGATCGTGCTGGCTTGGTGCACGCCGGAGGGTGCGGTGGTCTATTCGCTGTCGACGAATGGCAAAACCTGGTACGGCCCGTATCCTGCGACTGCGTTTGTGGATCCCAATGCGCCTTCGGGTTGAACGTGGCTGGAAGGAAATGCGGCAAGCATAGTAGCCCGGGTTGCGCTCTACCAACCCGGGTTCTCAAACACTCGATGAAATGAATGCGAGTCGTGTCTTTACCAAATTCATTTCTGAAATTTTTCTTTGTGGAATCCGGCATTCCCGGGTTGGTAGAGCGCAATCCGGGCTACGTGTTTTATGCCATCCGCGGATAATCGGTGTAACCCTCGGCACCGCCACCGTAATACAACTCCGGACGACCGGGATTCAGCGGAGCGTTTTTTTCCAGGCGCGCTGGCAAATCGGGGTTGGCGATAAATGTTCTTCCCATGGCTACGGCGTCAATGAGATGGGTATCCAGAAGCGGCTGCGCTTTTTCCAGGCTATAGCCACCCGCGGCAATAATAATGCCGGGGAATATGGCGCGTAGCCGTTCGCGAAATTCAAGTGTCAAGGCGGGGCCGCCAGCCCAATCGGGTTCCGACAAATGCAGATAGCCCAGGCCGCGCTTGGCGAATTGCTCGGCTAAATACAGGCCCATCGCTTCACCGGCTGTATCGTCCAGGCCATTGAAAATGCCCAGTGGCGAAATGCGGATGCCAACATGCGCCGCATCCCATTCGCCGATGACGGCATCCACCACTTCAAGCGTCAAGCGTGCGCGGTTTTCCAGGCTCCCGCCGTATTGATCCGTGCGGAAATTGCTCTGCTCCGACATGAACTGATGCATCAAATAGCCGTGCGCGGCATGGATTTCCACCATGTCAAAACCCGCTTCGCGGGAATTGCGCGTAGCGATTCGATATTCTTCAAGCAGGCGCGGAATTTCATCGGTACGCAGGGCGCGTGGCGTGCTGCAGGCGATACGTACCATGTTGCCATGCTCGTCTTTCACCGTGGTTTTATTTTCGTAGGGTCTGTCTGATGCCGACACCGGCGCTTGTCCATTAATTTGCAAGCTG
>CAZPCE010000304.1:0-3571 GCA_964584915.1 uncultured Arenimonas sp.
GAAACCCGGCGTTCCAGCAACAGGCACTGGTAACTTGTCGATCGCTCTGCAGAACGCGGCCAGACGGCGTTGGGTTTCCGGCGCCATTTGGTCGTGCTGCACGATTTCAACCAGCGGCATCAGCGCCACCGGATTGAAATAATGCAGGCCGGCAAAATCGGCAGGGTTTTTGAGTTTGGTGCGCAGTTTATCCAGCGGTATTGAACTGGTATTGGTCACCAGCAAGGCGCCAGGTTTCATTTTCTGTTCGAGCGTGGCGTACAGGTTTTGCTTGGCTTCCTGGTTTTCGAAAATCGCCTCGATAATCAAATCGGCTTTTGCCACGCCGTCACCGGCAACATCGGAATTCAAACGAGCGGTAGTGGCTGCGCGTTTTTCCGGATTCTTTACTTTTTTCTCGAATAATTTTGCGGCGCGGTCCATGGCCGGCTGGATGTATTGCATCTCGCGGTCCTGCAAAGTCACGTCGAAGCCGCGCAGCGCACACCAGGCGGCAATATCGCCACCCATCACGCCGGCACCGACCACATGCACGTGCTGGATGCCGTGATCCTTGCCGCCGAGACCCTTGAGACGATCCATCATGAAGAACACGCGGATCAGGTTTTTAGCCGTCGGCGTTTTTGCCAGCGCGGTAACCGATTTTGCTTCCTGCACCAATGCCGCGCGTACCGGCATGCCACCACTGCGGGCCCAGGTGTTGATCAGTGAGAACGGAGCGGGGTAGTGTTCCTTGCGAGCCTTGCGACTGACTTGCTTCAACATTTGCTGGGCAAGCAGTTTGCGTCCGAGAAACGAGTTGCTTGCCCAGACGGTAAAGCGCTGCTTGAACGGACGTTTTGTACCGCGTTGAATCAATCCCAAAGCAGCTTCTTGCAAACCCGATGGATCGGTGACTTTATCGACCAGGCCGATGGCTTTTGCCGCCGAACCAGAAAGCGTGCGGCCGGTCAGCATCATATCCATCGCCGCCGGGGCGCCGACCAATCGCGGCAAGCGGACGCTGCCACCCCAGCCGGGATAAATACCGAGCTTTACTTCAGGCAAACCGATGCGCGTATTTTCTTCGTTACTGGCAACCCGGTAACGACAGGCGAGTGCCAGCTCGGTACCGCCACCCATGCAGGGGCCGGTAATAATGGCGACGGTCGGGCAGCGAAGATCGGCGAGTCGCTGATAAATCAATTGGCCGCGACGAATCGATTCATAGACCGTGCCTTTGGCGTCGAAACTTTCGAATTCCTTGATATCGGCGCCGTGGGCAAAACCGGTCGGCTTGCCCGACTTGATGATCAGGCCTTTCGGCATTTCCAATGGCAGGCGCTCCAGCATGGAATCGAGCTGGTCGAGCACGGCTTGACTGAGGGCATTCACGCTTTGGCCGGCGCGATTGAGGGAAAGCACAAGTACACCATCGGCACGGCTTTCCACTTGCCAGTGCGTGAGGCGAAGTCCGTCGAACATGGCGGCTCCAACATTTTAAGGATTAAGCCCGTATCATCGGGGGTGGATTTAGAGTGGTCAATCTTTTATGCCGGGAATTCGGATAACGAATGAACTTTCTCGATAAATGCAGGTCTTTCAATCGGCCCCAACGGCCGCAAGCACGGGATAGCGGTTTCAATGGGTGAGAACGAACTGGACCTGGAATTGGTCAAGCGTGTGCAAAGTGGTGACAAGACGGCTTTCGATGTTCTGGTACGCAAGTATCAACACAGGATTGGTGCCGTCATTGGCCGCTTCGTGCACGACTATGCCGAAAGCCAGGATATTGCGCAGGAAACATTCATTCGAGCCTATCGGGCGCTGAATAATTTCCGTGGTGATGCCCAGTTTTACACCTGGCTCTACAGGATCGCCGTGAATACTGCAAAGAACCACCTGGTATCGATGAAGCGCCGCCCTCCGACATCCGATGTCGATGCAGATGATGCAGAGCATTTCGATGGTGCCTATCGCATGCATGACAGCGATACCCCGGAACACGAACTTTTACGCGAAGAAATTGCCCGCACCGTGTCCGAAGTCGTTGCCGAATTGCCCGAAGAATTGAGACAGGCCATTACGCTGCGTGAAATGGAAGGTCTGTCTTACGAAGAAATTTCCGAAACCATGGATTGCCCGATCGGTACGGTGCGGTCCCGCATTTTCCGCGCACGCGAAGCGATTGATTCGCGTCTGCGACCCTTGATGGATAGTGAAAGAGTACGGCCATGAATTCTATGAATACATTAGACGATAAAATTTGCGAGCAGCTTTCGGCCTGGATGGATGGCGAGCGATCCCGGGATGAAGCAATGTTTCGGGAGCGTCGCCTGCAGCACGATGAGGCTTTGCAGTCGCTTTATTCCCGAATGCAAATCAGTTCGGCCTGCATGAAGGGCCAATCGGTTCGATTAATGCCCAACACGCTTTGTGCCGACATCAAACTGGCACTGGCTGAACAGGAATCTCCAAGAAAATCGCGAAGCCCCTTGTTTGCCTGGGCAGCCGCTGCTTCGCTTGCTTTCGCAGCGTTCGTCTTTGTTCCCGGCTTGATGCAAAAAACAAGCGAGCCACAATCCAATCCCGTCACGAACAGTCAGGCCTTTAATACAACCAATAACACGGTACCCAGCTTTGCCTCGGCAGATTTGATTGCCGACGTACCAAGTGCAGTCAGTACAACGGTGGTCGCTACAACAGCCGACCCCGTTCAACCCGTTCGCACAGTGAATTCATCCCCGGAAACGCTGGCAACAAGCGATATTGCATCGCCTGAAACCTTTCCGCTCAACGTGAGTAGTGAAAAGAAAGCCTGGCCGCGTTCGCCGGTGAATGCCAATAGCGACCCCGCACTGGAAGCCTATCTGGTAAGGCATAACCAGATGATGGCGCAGGATGGTATGGGCGGTTTTGTTCCCTATGTCGATGTCGTGGCACAAGATGCGGAACAGGCGGATGCCGGAATGGAAAATGGCGCAAATGAAAACGCAGGTGGCAATAAGTGATGTTGCGAGTTTTTATCGGCTTGGTGATGTTGCTGTGTGCATTCGATACCCATGCACAGACAAAAACAAATCAGACTGAAAAACCGGGATGGCTGGGCCAGGCAAAAGCCTGGGTAAGCGAAAAATTCAATCACGAGGATGCGAGTGACTGGTTAAAACGCATAGGTCCGGCACTTCGCAAACAGAATTACCAGGGCACTTTGGTGATGGTTGCCGAAGGTCGTATTGATACCATGGCTGTTTTTCATGCTTTTTCCGGAAACCGCGAACGCGAACGTATCGTTGCCTTGAGTGGACCGGCGCGCGAAGTGATTCGTGACAATAAGGTCGTCGTCAGTACCAATTCCAAGGATGGTTCGGTTGGTTACGATGCCGACACGACAGATCGCTGGAATCCAACGCAGCAATTTGCTCTTGCCGATAATCTGGACGGCTATGAAGCCAAACTGGGAAAGGCTGAGCGTATCGCCAATTTTGAAACGCAAGTGGTTGAAATCAAGGCGCGTGACAAATGGCGTTATGGCTACCGTCTCTGGCTGGAAAAATCTTCCGGGTCCCCCATGCGCATTGATTTGCTCGAT
>CAZPCE010000305.1:0-3555 GCA_964584915.1 uncultured Arenimonas sp.
GGTTCCGGATTGGTCATAGAAATATAAATCCCGACCGCTGTTTGAAATCGGCGCCAGTGTTTTTATGATCGAACTATGGATATAGCCACCCGGACCGCCATGCAGAAAAATGATAGGCGGTTTTTTTAGCTGATTGCTTGAAGGAACTTTTCGGTAGGCGATCCGGTAATTTCCGGACATGGACCAATAATGCGTGTCGGCGGTGGGCTGGATTGGCTTCACGGTCGCAGTTATAGGGATCAATGCGAGGGCCGCGATGATCGATGCGCCCGTCAGCAGCAATATTCCAAGATATTTCAATGCCCGTTTAGCGAATGCTTTCATTCCTGACCGCTTTCCATATGAATTTCGCACAAACAAAAGCCGGCCCATTTCAGCGAACCGGCTTCGTGGTGTATCGGGGGCGACTACTTCCGTTCGACTATCGTGTCGCGACGATTGCAATCGTCAAAATCGTCTTCCGTCATGGTGGCGTAAGGCTTGAATTCGGGCAGCGCTTCGGCAAGTTTTTGTTGCGATTTCAGCAGCAGAGGCAATTGATTGCACAATAGCGCAGCGGAAGCTTCAATTTTCTTCGCTTCAGCTTCGACTTTCTTTTCGACGGGGCCCGACTCGCCGGTAAATATTCCCTTGATGGATTCACCGACCGCTTTTTTCGCCAGATCCACGCCTTGCATGCCGATTTCGATTCCGCTGACGGCGACATTTACCAGCAACTGACGGTGCATGATCAGCATTTGCCGTTGTTCGGCCGTAATCGTAACGGGCTTGCCGTCAATGAGAAGGTCGCCCTGCGGAGTGATTTCGGCTTTTGCCTTACCCTCGATATCGCCGACGCTCATATTGCCGGTACGAATTTCCTTGCTGGCTTCTTCCATGGCGTTGGCCATGATGCCGCTTGTCGATTCGGAACCTTCCTGTTTGACGGATTTGTCCGATTCTTGTTTATTGCAGGCGGTCACCAGCAGAAGTGATAACAGCAGAGCGGATGGGAGTTGCAGCTTCATGATGGAAAACTCCGTGTAATTTGATAAGCGGTTAGCGGCATGCCGTTCGGGCATGCCGCTAATTTTTTCTGTTTCAGCCTTCGTCGCGGTAGCGGCGCAAGCGGACGGACAGCACAATCATGGCGATACCGATCAATGCACCTACCCATATATCTGCGTGTCCAAAAACCTGCCAGCTACTGGTAATGTCGATCAGGTTGGTCAAGTCTTTGGGACCATTGAAAGGGCCATCCGGTTCTTTTGCGATTGTAGGTATCCACGAGCCTGGGGCCATACTGGCCAAGCCGCGGTAGATCACGAACCAAACTTTGTCATGTGCAATCGTGATACCCGGGAAAATATCCGTAAAGCTGATCATCGCACCTGTAAGAATCGGCAGCGCAGTAGCCCAAAGGAAGGGGAGACGGCGGGCCCATGCAGAGCAAAGCATCAGCCATCCAAGAGTTGGCAACGCCCAAAGCATTTGCACGGGTAGCGCAGCCAATAACGTTGCTACGACACGGAAAGGATGCGAATAAGCGATCATATCCGTCGCGCCTGGCAGGCCTGATACTGCCGCGTTAATCAGCAACACTATCCAGAGAGCCAAACCTAATACCAAGCCGATGCCCAAAGAAAGAAGCGGTGCCAGTAGCAGTGCCCATGCGACCTTTGAGCCGACCATCTGAGTGTCCGTGATCGGCATTGACTTCCAAAACAATATGCTGCGGTCACGGCGGTCGTCATACAAAGATCCGATTGCATAGAAGAAAACCACGAACGCTGTCACGGCCATCATCAACAGGACACCAGACGCAAGGGCAAAGTCGCCGACGCCGCCGAGCTGAGCCGCATGCTCGGCCGCCTCGCTTAAGTGGATATCATTTCGGTGCTCGTTAATGAGCATCGTGCCGGCAATCGATGCGACAAGTGAGAACAGCAGCGCAATGCCACCAACGATGACCGGGGCCCAGAAAAAGCCGCCACGATTCTCCCAATACTCGCGTTTAACCAGCATTTTCATAGTGTTCATGCGTAAGTTCCTTTCATTGTTGCCACAAACAGATCCGCGACACCGACATTGCGTGTATCGCCGAAACTGCTGAGTACCTTGCGATCAATGCCATCGAATAGCATCACGGATTTTCCGAAAACCTGGCGTTCGTCAATCGGATTCAGCGATTTGGCACTAGCGTAGTGCTCTTGCGACACCATCACTTCTACAAAACGATCAGCTACTTCGTCCATCGTGGATGAAAGTACGATCTTGCCGTCGCGAATGAACATCAAATCGGTAAGGATGTGCTCGATTTCTTCAACCTGATGCGTGGTGACGATGATCGTCTTGTTTTCGTCGAAATAATCTTCCAGCAGGTTTTGGTAGAACTGCTTGCGATAAAGGATATCCAGGCCAAGCGTCGGTTCATCCAGAACCAGCAGTTTGGCGTCGATCGCCATGACCAGCGCAAGATGCAATTGCACCACCATGCCTTTGGACATGTGTTTCACTTTCATGTCCGGTTTCAGTTTGGTGTGGGCCAGGTAAGCCTCGCATTTGGCGCGGTTGAACTTCGGGTGCACCCCGGCAACGAACTCGATGGCTTCGCGCACCTTGATCCAGCGCGGCAATACGGCGACGTCGGCGATGAAGCAGACTTCTTTCATCAGCTCATCGCGCTGGGTTTGCGGGTTGAAACCCAGTACGTTCAGTTCGCCGTCGAAGGGGGAAAGACCCAGGATAGCTTTCAAGGCCGTTGTCTTGCCGGAGCCGTTCGGGCCGATCAAGCCGACGATGCGGCCAGCCGGAATTTCGAAGTTGATTTTGTCGACCGCTACGGTATGTTCATAGCGCTTGGTGAGGTTACGGGCAGTAATGACAGCACTCATTGTGAGCCTCCTTTACGCAACAAGGCTTCGGAATCCAGACCCAGACGGTTAATGCGTTCGATCACCAGCGGCCATTCTTCCTTTAAAAAACGTTCGCGTTCAGAAGCAAGCAACTGATCGCGGGCGTTGTCTGTCATGTACATACCGAGTCCCCTTCGTTTTTCTACTAGATTTTCGTCTGCCAGCTCCTGATAGGCGCGGGAGACCGTAATTGGATTGAGCTGATACTCGGCGGCGATTTGCCGGACCGAGGGCAGGGCATCACCGGGTTTCAGGACGCCGTCGAGCATCATGCTCACGACACGGTCCTTCAACTGGCGATAAATGGGTGCGTTGTCATTCCATGCGATGCTCATGATTACAGGCCTTGTTTTGGCAGCACGCGGCTGAACGAAAAATAGGGCATCGATAATTGGCGGCGCAGACGTTTATCGTGTGCTTTGCTTGCATCTTGTGAAGCATCCATCACATCCAATTGCGCGGTATATGCGATATTGGCAGAGGCTGATTCGGCATTGGGTGCGATGGGTTCCTGACCCAGCAAGCCGCTCGTGGTAACGAAACTGAGAGCTACCAAGACGCCTGTCATCGTGCTTTTGACTTTGTGGTTCATACGACCTCCTAAGTGAGGTAACGGTTAGGTGTTGTAGGTAACTATAACACTATATTTTTACCCGTCAAC
>CAZPCE010000306.1:0-3548 GCA_964584915.1 uncultured Arenimonas sp.
CACACCGCGGCTTCGAAACCGTGACCTATATGCTCGATGGTCGCATGCGCCATAAGGACAATCATGGAAACGAGGGTTTGCTGACTCCTGGCAGCGTCCAGTGGATGAGTGCCGGTCGCGGCATCGTGCATTCGGAAATGCCCGAGCAGGAACAAGGCCTGATGCGCGGCTTCCAGTTGTGGGTGAATTTGCCCGCAAAGGAAAAAATGAGCGAGCCAAAATATCAGGAATTCGATGCCGGACAGATTCCGCAAGTCAGCTTGCCCAATGGTGCGAAAATAAAAGTTATCGCCGGGCAAGTAGGCGATGTCGTCGGACCTGTTGTGCAGCCAGCGACCAATCCGCTTTATCTTGATGTGTTGCTGGAAGCCGGACAGAGTTTCGAACATGGTCTTCCAAGCGAGCAGAATGCTTTCGTCTATGTTTACGAAGGCGAGGTGGAGCTAGTGGTCAACACTGAAAAACTGCCGGTGAAAACGAGAGAACTGGTGAGTTTGACCAAGGGCGATGCCGTTCGTTTCGAAGCTCAGGCCGAGACGCGGTTCATTTTCGTTGCAGGCAATCCATTAAACGAACCGGTCGCGCGTTATGGTCCCTTCGTGATGACTACGGAAGCTGAAATTCATCAGGCGATTCAGGACTTTCAGGCGGGCAGATTTTAATCTGGGCTGTAGCAAAAGCCCCGGCGAGCACCGGGGCTTTTATTTATCATAAATAAAACGGTTTGACGTAGGCGAACAATAACCAGGTTGCCGATCCAAGAATGCAGGTAAAGGTCATGGCCATGCCGAAGACCCGATATTGAAATTTTTCATGGTTTTGACTGACGCCATATGCATGCGATAAGCGTCCGACTAAAAGACTGCATCCAAGCGCATGTACCAACCAGGGATAGGCGGCACTACGTTCCGCCAGGTAGATCAGGAATAGCGCCATGGGTACGTATTCAGAAAAGTTCGAATGAACGCGCATCGCCCTGATCATTTCCGGATTTGCCTGGTCACCAACGGCAATTTGCAATTTCCGGCGCACCCTAATCGTGCGGATGCTGAGGACTACAAACAGAATCGCTAGAAGTGAAGCATACAGGGGTAGTATTTGCATTTCATTCTCCAACCATAGGCACCATCATTGCAAGCGAAGTGCATGGAAATTGTGAATGCGGTCATCCCCTCGCCAGAGTCGTCAGTAAGGCTTTTGCCGTGCGTACACGCGAAGCGGCATCGGGCAAATCCAGTTTTATCCTGAGTTTGTCGCCGCCTTCCATCGCATAGATTTTCGGTTGCGACTGGATCATCCGGATCACCGACATCGGATCAATCACCGGTTGTGCATTGAAATGAATACGGCCGCCGGTTGGCCCAAGTTCGAGTTTGCGAATGCCGAGCGGCGTGGCTTCAAGTTTTATTTCGGCGGTTGCGAATAACTGCTTGGTAGGGTCGGGCAGCAATCCGAAACGATCAATCATCTCGACTTGCAGTTCTTTCAGTTGATCGCTATCACGCGCCGACGCGATGCGCTTGTAAAGCGTCAGGCGTGCATGTACGTCGGGCAGGTAATCGTCGGGTATCAATGCCGGAATATGCAGTTCGACGTCGCTACCGAAGCGCGTGCTTGGATCGAGGTCGGGAATTTTTCCAGAACGAATAGATTTCACCGCGCGTTCCAGCAATTCGGTATACAGCGAGAAACCGATTTCCGCCATCTGGCCGGATTGATCTTCGCCCAGCAATTCGCCGGCACCGCGGATTTCCAGATCGTGCGTCGCCAGGGTGAAGCCTGAACCCAGTTCTTCCATCGAGGCCAGTGCTTCCAGGCGTTTTTCGGCATCGCCGGTCATGGCCTTTTTGTTGGGCACGATCAGGTAGGCATAGGCGCGATGATGCGAGCGTCCGACGCGACCGCGTAACTGATGAAGCTGCGACAAGCCGAAACGGTCGGCGCGATTGATGATCATCGTGTTCGCGCTTGGAATGTCGATGCCGGATTCGATGATCGTGGTGCAGACCAGCACATTGAAGCGTTGGCGGTGGAAATCCATCATTACCTGTTCCAGTTCGCGCTCCGGCATCTGCCCGTGGGCGATGCGGATGCGCGCTTCGGGTACCAGTTCTTCGAGTTCACGCGCTTTTCTTTCGATGCTTTCCACTTCATTGTGCAGGAAGTAAATTTGCCCGCCGCGCGCCAGTTCGCGCTGGAAAGCTTCGCGTAGCAAATTCGGATCCCATTGCGCAATGAAGGTTTTCACCGCGAGTCGATGCGCCGGCGGGGTCGCAATGATTGATAACTCGCGCAAGCCGCTCATCGCCATGTTCAAAGTACGGGGGATCGGCGTTGCGGTCAGCGTCAGTAGATGCACTTCGGCACGCAAGGCTTTCAGCGCTTCTTTCTGGCGTACGCCGAAACGCTGCTCTTCATCCACGATAACCAGGCCCAGATCCTTGAACTTCACGTCCGGCTGCAACAGGCGATGGGTGCCGACGATGACGTCGATTTTTCCTTCGGCGACCAGTGCCAGCGCGGCCTTGATTTCCTTGGCCGATTTGAAGCGCGACAATACTTCGACGCGTAAAGGCCAATCGGCATAACGATCGCGAAAATTGCGGTAATGCTGTTCTGCCAATAATGTTGTCGGTACAAGAATGGCGACTTGTTTTCCGGCGGTGGCAGCGACGAATGCCGCGCGAACCGCCACTTCGGTTTTCCCGAAGCCGACATCGCCGCAGACAACGCGATCCATCGGCGTTGCCTTGTCCATGTCGGCGATCACTGCTTCGATGGCATTGAATTGGTCGGGTGTTTCTTCGAACGGGAAAGTCGCGGCAAATGGTTCGTAAAGGCTGCGGTCAATTGGCAAAGACATCCCCTGACGTGCATGACGACGCGCCTGTATTTCAAGCAGCTCGGCAGCGACGTCGCGCACTTTTTCGGCAGCCTTGCGTTTGGCTTTTTCCCAGGCTTCGCCGCCGAGTGAATGTAGCGGCGCGTGATCCGGAGAAGCTCCGGAATAGCGGCTGACCAATTGCAGTTGCGACACCGGCACATACAATTTGTCGCCTTTCGCGTATTCGATGCAAAGGTACTCGCCGGAAATTCCACCGGTATCGAGCGCGATCAAGCCCTGATAGCGACCGACACCGTGATCTTCGTGCACGATCGGCGCGCCGACGGCTATTTCGCCCAGATCGCGGATGATGCTTTCGGGGTCGCGGCCCACACGCTTGCGTCGGCGAGATTGTTCGACCCGTTCCGGAAACAACTGGCGCTCGGTCAATACCGTGAGCATTGGCGAGTCAATCGCGAAGCCGGCTTCGAAAGCCGCGACCGTAACGCTTAATTTATGGTCATTGCCATTCAAGAACGATGGCCAATCGGGAACTTGATGAAACGGCAAACCCGCGGCATTCAACAATTCCAGCAATGCTTCGCGGCGCCCTGCCGAATCGGCGGCCAATAAAATGCGACCCGGATAGTTATCGAGAAACGACTGCAAGGCAGCGCCAGGCAATTCGTTTTTTTGCGTCCACGGCAGGCTTGGCACTGTCTGC